>CAZRLV010000012.1:0-21471 GCA_964600955.1 uncultured bacterium | reverse complement strand
GTTTAATCAAACAACCTCTCTCGATATTTCCACGGAACTTCTCTCGGAAGCCAATTTCACCAGTGACCATACTCCCGCAAATATCACCAAGGTCTGGGGCTACTCTACGAAGTGGGCGTCATATTCAAGTCAAAATCAGAGTTCAGAGTTAACCCGCATAAAGCCCGGATTTGCTTACTGGGTTTTCGTACAAAACTCTGAAAGCCACGCGCTTCCCCCAACAATGACGATTCAACCCTCAGGTGCCTCAGGGGCCTCCGAGTTGGTTATTGGCGGAGCCACCAGCCTCTTTCCACCGACAAGCGAGCCTTCCGGTTCTCGCTCTAGACCCACCCTATCAAGACTTGCTCTTTCGGAGGGGGCTCTGGCTTCATCCACTGGTAATGCCTGCCTATCACCCTCCAACGAAAGTCTGACTATCGGTTACGCCAAGGCCTTTTCTTTTAGCGGAGAGCTTCTCAATACTCCATCCGCCTCACCGGTTCAATGTCATTTCAGTCAGGGAGAGCTCCAACCCGTAACCTACTCGATTAATTTCAACTCTTCCGAACGTAGTTATTTAACATCCCATCCTGAATTAACCCGAAACCTCGTCATCTCCGTCGAACTCTTCTCAGGTCAAGAGGTCAAACGAATTCTGCCAGAAGAGGTCTCAGAAGCTCTTAACGGGACAAATACAGGCAGTGTCCAGGCCAAGATTGACTCCACTTCTACCCTTTCCACCGCTTTGGTGGGAATTGAAGCCGCCAGAAAACTTGGAATCCCGGAAGCCCAGTTTCAACCCGGAGTTCTTAACAGCGGACTTGATTATCGTGAAGATGAGGCGAGTCTAATCTCTGAAACAGAACTAGATATTCTCTCTTTCTCGCAGATGATCACCTCCGCATCTACGACAACCGGCTCTGCCTTTGAGGAGATGATCCAAAAAATAGATCAAATTAATGCCCCAGAAACCGCATCCAACGAGGATTATCAGGAGGGAAACTTTAAAAAACTTTCCAAAATTCTTCAAGGAAGCTCTGAAGAATCTTCACAAACCACCTTAACCCAACTTGCAGACCATGTTCAAAACTTGAGTTTTCAAGGCTCGCAGCTTTTGTCCAAGCGAAAATCATCAGAGTCTCAAGGAGTTCTCACCGGTGAGGCTTTGAGCCAATTTAAAACCTTCACACGCAGTTTTTTTCATTCCAGCTCAAAGCAAGACTCTCTCCTAGACATCGCTGAACTTTTAGGAGACTCTCTCGATATTGCTCAGGCGACTACGGGGGATACCACGCTTGAGCAACTCAGTCTCTCCACCTTTGAAACCTTAATTCAAACTGTATCAGACAATCTTGAGGCTCTACACTCCAGTGAATCTTTAACTCGGACCATGGAATTAGCGGCGCGGGCGGTTGAATTCCCTCAAGAAGCTGTAAAAATTCTGGCCCAAAATAAAGAGGCCGCTCGGGGACTCGCTTCCATTATTGGAAAATCTGGAGTTTTGTTGGCCCGCTCCCAAGAACAGCAGTCCAGCACCCTAAATGGGACTTCACCCCAGGGTGAAATTCTGTCAAAACTAGAGAACGCAGACGATTTTCTAACGATCCTTGTCGAAAATGCTCCAGACACTCAATCCGTGTCAAAAATTTTAGCGGGCGCGGTAGTCGCTACAGCAATAAACACTCAGGCCACCGAAAATATCTTTGCGATAATCTCGGATCTGCGCGAATTGATTTCAACCTCTGAGATAGAACTCGAAGTTGATTTAACTGCCATCATGGAAGAAAGTTTGGGCAAGGTGAAAAAACCCGAACTCATCGCCCAGACCCTGGCCAAAAACGCGAAAAACGCCTCTGAAGCCACTGGAGTACTCTCCAAAATTGCGGGGGCAATCAGCACAAACCAAATGAATACAATTCTACTTGATGAAAAACTCAAAGAGGAATTCTCATTGAATACAAATGTTGTGGCAAGTGCAGGAAAGAATCGACGATTGCAGATTTCAGGAAATGAGATCGAGATATTCCTAAACGGCAGTCACAGCTTTGACCCCGCCGGAAGTTCTTTGACCTATCAATGGTACTCCGTTTCTGAATCAGAAACGACTTCTATTTTAAAAGACTTAAATACCAAAACAGCTTCTCTAAGGCTGCAAAACCTAGAACAGGGAATACTACGCTACCGTTTGATTGTGACAAGTGCTGATGGACGCAGTGCTAAAGATGACGTGTCTTTTTTTCTCATTCCTGAACTCCCCCCGGTCATTCGCTTGCGTTCTTTTTACTCTGTTCAGGTAGACAAGCCCTTGTGGCTTGATGCGAGTTCAAGCTTCGACCCTCTCACAAGAAACTCCCAAGGGCTTCAGTTTCATTGGAGCTTTGATTCCAATATCAATACAGTCATTTCAGCCCCTCAGGATTCAAGGACAAAGATAGTTTTTTCAGATCCTGGAGTTTTTGAGGGTTTGCTTACCGTTTCTAAGCAAGGGGCAAACACCTGCACCCAAGCTTTTCGCATCCATGTACGTGACTTACAACCCCCCGTAGCCGACACGGGTTTCAACCTGGTACTTAACCAAGCCCAGGTCATCGAAAAAGCTGGAATTCTACTTGATAATTTCAGCTTTTCCTATCAAGGGAACTCGAACCTTGATTTTGAATGGGAACCACGAGCCTATTTCTCACAGATTGAGAACCAGGACTCCAGGAGTCGCAACCCCCTCTTTATCGCCAGCGCTCCCGGGGAGTATGACATTAGTCTTACCGTACGCGAAGGTTCTCTGGCGGATTCAGATCAATTGAAAGTCATCATTCGTAATGCCTATCCTCCCAGGGCTTACGCGGGTCAAGACAGGGTAGTGCGCTTAAATCAAAGCATGAGTTTGGAGCTTGACGGAAGTCGATCTTTTTCTCATACCACCGCCAGCCCTGATTTTCAGTGGTCTGGACCTCTTAGCTTTTCCGGGGGCAGTGAAAATACAGAAAAAGCCATAATTCAACTTGAGCCGACTCAATTCAGTGAGCGAACCTTACTTAGATTTACTCTCAAGGTCTCAGATTCTTCCGGGGAATCCGAGGACTCTGTCAATCTCATCATCATTCCGACAATTCGTCCCCCGGTCATTCTCCTGGAGCGATTCCCCAATAAGGGTAGCTACCGCCCTGATGATACCCTTGTTTTGGATGCCTCAGCTTCTTTTAGCCAAGCAAACTCTTCTTTATCCTTTCAATGGACAAACCTCAGTTCTCTAGAACTTTTTTCAGGAGAAGACTCTCTGAGCTCAGATTCCATTATTCTTAAAATCCCCGAAATTTCAGAGCCAAGCGAGTTCCGATTGCGCTTGGACTTGCTCGATGAAAACAATGTCTCCACGCTGGAATACATCACCATCAAGGCCAGACCCAAGCTTTTACCACCACTGATTCGAGTGGAGCCAAAGACGGTTTTACTGGAAGACAGGGACGATAAATCTCCGCTACTTCTTTCGGCTCTTAGTTCACAATCAAGAGGCGGGGGTAGATTGTCTTTCCAATGGAGAGTAAATTCAGCAGACATTTCGATTATAAGCACTGGTTTTGAAGAACCTTTTCTCCAATTACAGGCAGCAGATCACGCAGTGGATGGAGAAGCGTTCGTAGACCTTCTGGTAACCGATGAATCTGGTTTGACAAACTCGATCCAGATTCCGGTTAAAATCAAAGCTAAAAAAAGTATCCTCCCCATAGAAATTCGCTCTTTAATCTCCCAGAAGTTTGATTTTGTCACACATCGCTTTGTTCCTGAATTTGACCCCTCGACTAAACTTTATCGCTTTAATCCCCAGGAGAAACTTGAGGCCGTTATCTTTTCGTTTGATCCCAATAACAACCCAAGACCTTACAATTTAACAGCCAAACTCTTTGTCTCTGATGAGAACCACGTTAAAAACGGCGAACTTCTAACCAATCTAAACTTAAACACAGAAGTTGAAGGGGAAATGGGTAGCGCTTCCTTAAGCTCAATCCTACCTTCAACCCCCGGATTTTATGGTCTAGAAATTCAAGCGAATGTTGAGATATTTGCCGCTAGAAATTCTAGTTTTTACCATTTTATTGAGATTCTCCCACAAAGCCTGTCCTCCCCGGAGATAGATCTGGTAATCCGCTCTATAGAGAGCCCATCAATGGGTAAAACCTCAATTGAGTCAAACTTTTTTGAAAACAGTTTCGGGGATGACCGGGTCTCACTCCTATTGCAGGCGATTCCCCATGGTAGTTTTATCGATCATCTACTTGATTACGAATTCACTTACTCTTTCGAAGGCACAACGGGTGTGACTCCACCAACTATTTTTCTTAACCCCAAAGGAACAAATCAAGTAGAGTTTGATTTACCTTTGCAGGCCATTGCCATCCCTTTGTACGTAACCGCGCAAGTGACGGACCTCAGATCCGGCCAAAAAAGTGACCCATCTACAGTGACCCTGTTTTTAAATAAATCTTCGCGTCTTGCTCCAGTAGCTCATGGCGGAACTTATCCCAAGTTTTTTATTCCCGCTCACGCTATCCCAGCCACGCGGCTTGTCACCTTAGATGCAAGTCAATCCTTCAGCCCTGAAGGAAACCCCTTGGAATATTCCTGGGAGTACCTTGGCAGTGGGTTGGTATTTTCTGGGGGAAGTTTAAATTCAATTCAAGGCCTGCACCCCTCAGCCAACCTATCTGAAGGGATTCACTTTTTTGAGCTGTCTGTTAAAGATTACACCACCAGTCTCTCTTCGAGCACAATCGTAACCATTGAGCTGGAGTTAGAGCGCGATACAAACAAACACTCCTATGGATTATCTGGAGATAGCTCAGTATCCCCTTTTTACATCTCTCCCAATGAATTAATCCACATTCAAAGCAATTGGGAGGTCCATGCGCTAAAGCCTGACCTGACCACCACTTCCCCCAAGATAAAAACTCGTGTTTTCCTTGAAGACAATGAGATTTTTCGTAGCAACGGAGAAGAGTTTAAAACTACTGCATCATTGTCTAGTCCCGGTTCTTATGAAATAACCGTCAGAGCTTTTTATGATAGCGACAATAGTGACGACTACAACGAAACTCTGGATAAATCTCGAATTCTAGAACGTATTTTCACGGTAAGAGTCCGAGAAAAACTCCTTCCGATTCAAGCCTTGGTTTCTAATTTTCCAGAGGTTGTTTCCTTTAAAGAGAATAGCAACCTGGCTACGATAGGCAATATCGAAATTGGCCTTGAAAATCCAAACACTCCAGAAAATGAATGGAGTTATACTTATCGCTATGGACTGGTGGATGCGCTTTCACAAGCTCCCATTCCATTCTCAAACTCTCTTGGTGAGCAAGTTCCTGGCTATGAGGAGATTCGTACTCCCAGGACTCAAATTTTTACTTTTTTAAGAAATCTTGGTTCTGGACAATATATTTTTGAAGTTGAGGTGCAAGCCTTAAAATTGGACGGGCAAAAACTCATAGATCAAATCCACCTCCCCCTGAAAGTACAAAAAAACGCACAAATCCCAGGAAGTGTCGAACCTATAGTCCAGGGGGGGGATCGTACAGCCCTGATAAGCTGGGGATTGGCTAGCTCTGCTGAACAATATGCTGTATTTTTCGCTCCAGACCCAAATATAAACGAGAGTAGCCCCTCGCTTACTGTGACCTCCCTCTCGGTAAGACTTGAAAACCTTGCTCCGGGTCAACTTTATTATTTTCGAGTCCAGGCTTTGAATGCAGCGGGCTCTGGCCCCCTATCCAATGCTATTAGCGCCTGGACTGCCCCACAAAGCCCTACAGGGCTCACTCTACAGGGAGGAAAACAGAAAATTTCAGCTTCCTGGAGTCCGTCAAGCCAAGTCTCTGGAGTACCGGCCTCTTATTACTTCTATTACGCGGACCAACCTGGAAAAATCCCAGATCAGGCAATTCAAACGGGTCCTATTACCTATAATTCGATCACGGTTGAGGGACTCACCGAAAATAAGACCTATTACGCAAGCATTTCGGCCAAAAATCCTTCTGGTGAAAGCAACCTCTCCTCCATTGTCTCTACAGAAACAGCGCCTCCTGCTCCAGAAAAACCAACCGTCACAGGGGGAAGTCAGCAGGCCCTGGTAACCTGGAATCCTATAATCAATGGTGTAAATTCCTATAATTTGTATTATTCAACCCACCCTGAGTTGACTCTCAGTTCCAGCATTCTCGTCGAAAACTCGAGTCCTGGTGGACAGTTGGTTACAGGTCTCGCCCCCGGAACCCACTATTATTTTTGCGTGACTTCTCTCAATACAGGTGGGGAAAGCGATGCATCTCCAAAAGGAGAGGCCTCCACGCTACCCGATAAAATGCAAACTTTTTCAGTGCAATTAGAAAATCAGAGGCTTCTTGTGAGCTGGCCCCCTGTGATAACTGCAACATCCTACGGCTTAACTTACGCTACGACCTCAGTGTTAGACTCCGTAGAAGCACTCCAAGTTTCGACAACTGGGCTATCCCTGAACATTGACGGATTAGAACATGGGACGACTTATTATCTAGCCATGAATTCCGTAAATGAAACCGGTGAAGGGCTACGTTCAGACTTACAAAGCATCAAGACTCCACCAGAAACCCCATCAAGTCTAAACGCTATTGGCGGCAGCAAAGAGATCATTTTGAGCTGGAACCCTGTTTCCGAAGTTGACGACTATGATGTTTATTATTCAGAAAACCCCGACTTTACCGTGACCTCAGCCGCTGTCATCAGGGTAAAAACCCCCTCAGCTCGGCTCACAGATCTTCTTGAGGGGGCCACCTACCACCTGGCAGTTGCTGCCCAATCAAATGGGACAGCCAATAGTACAGCAGCTTTTAAGTGGACCACCAGGGGGCCGGTTGGTGCTGAAATCCCCTCCCATCATAAAGCCGTTATCCATAATGAAAAACTCTGGTTGATTGGCGGGTATATTGATAGCAATAATCCAAACTCCAGTAATATTTGGTCTTTTGATGGAAATATATGGACCTCTTACGATTCTAAGCACTGGGGAAACCTGCATGAACATGAACTTGCTTCATTTCAAGGAAAACTCTGGGTTCTTGGAGGTAGTGGACGATTGGGACAAGTTTGGATGAGTCAAGACGGGAAAGAATGGGAACAGGCTCCTGAAGGGCAATGGCCTGGGTTTGAGCGCCATCAATCCATTGTGTTCCAAGATAAAATCTGGACTTTTGGTGGCTATGGGGAGCAAGGGATTTCCAAAGAACTCTGGGCTTTTGATGGAACCAACTGGGTACGACATAGCGATGTTCCATGGCAAAGTTTTACCCAGGATGGCTCCGCGCTTGTTTTTAATGATAAGCTCTGGGTTTTCAAATACCTGAAAACCTGGTCATTTGACGGTACGAATTGGATCCAGGAATCTGGAAACCCGTTTTTTTCTGGGCAAGTCCACCAGGCTGGAGAAGCTTTATGGACATTTGATCACGAAGGTAAAATTTATACATCACACGATGCAATGAACTGGAGCCAAAAAAATCAGATTGAGGCATTTCAATTCACCTGGAATACCACGGTTAAATTCTTCCAAGGTCGATTTTGGTTTTTCCCCCGTTATGAAGATCAAGGGATCAATCTATTTACCGCCATATCCAGCGATGGACAAAGCAGCCTGCTCTCCTCAAAAATAAGCGCACTTACAGCACCAGCGCCTCCAGAGAATATTCAAATTCTCGGATTCGACCAACAAATTACAATTCTTTTTAACCCATCCCCCACATCCTCTTCACAAAACCTTTACTACAGTACCTCTCCGAGCCAGTTATTGGAGAATGGGACTCGTGTTAGCGGGGTCTTATCCGGACATACTCTAGAAAACCTCAGTTTTGGGGAACCCTTTTACCTGAGTTTAGGCGCCCTTAATTTAAGCGGCGAAGGATTACTTTCTTCACCCCGTTCTCTGGTTCTCACACCTACTGTTCCAACCAATATCACAGCTACAGGAGCTGACCACACAGCTTTTATATCCTGGGATGCCCTACCTGGATCTGTAAACTATTTAGTCCATTACTCCAAGTCCCAAAACCCAAGTTCAACAACCCCGCTAAAATCAGAGATTATCAGTTCTTCATCTTACACGGTCACATCGCTGGATGCAGGAGTTCAATATGATTTTCAAGTAAGCGCTAACAACGGCCCCCTGTCTGACAAAGTCAGCGCTCTTATGGTTCCTGCTCCTCCGGGAAACATCCACGTTATTGGTGGTGGAGAGCAAGTTACAATTAGCTTTGATGATTCTCTATCCGCCACATCTTATAATCTGTATTTTTCACTGGAGTCAAATTATTCAAAACTAAGTGCCGAGTCCAGAGATAGCATAACTTCCCCTTTTATTCTTACTGGGCTCCCTGCGGGAAGCAGGTTATATCTTGGACTCACGGCTTCAAACTCCAGCGGAGAGAGTTCAGAATCCACCCGAGCCGAGGCTCTAACCAGCCCTCCAACTCCTGGGTCACAAGTTGATCAGGTTATTTACAGCAATACAAATGGCACCCTTACACGTTCCTGGCTTGAGTCAGGAGTCAAGGTTTGGCAAGCCCCCACTCCCCTTCCCGAGGGGTCTTCTACACAGATGGATGTCAGCCCGAATGGAATGAGTCAATTCATTTTCTCCGAAGGTTCCAAACTCTACAGTGCAAACTCGCTCAATGGAGAAGGGCAGAGCCTGATCACGGACTTTTCCACCTTTGAAACCTCACAGCAACTAGGGGTCCCAGACCTTTTGACACGCCCATCTGGAACCGTTCTTTTCCAAGATAAGCTATGGGTTTTCGGAGGAAATTCTCAAAATGATATGTGGTCTACTACAGATGCCATTCATTGGGTCGATCACGGACGCGCTGCCTGGACACCAAGAACTGGATATTTAATAACGGTAGCTCCGTTTGGGGAAGGGGGGGAAGAAAAACTCTATCTTTTCGGAGGAGTCAACGAAACAGACTTTCTTAATGAAGTTTGGACTAGCTCTGACGGCGTAAGCTGGACTCAAATTGCCACGGGTGCCTTCAGCCCTAGTTCTCATTCTGGAGCCGACAATCAACTGCAGGGAAAAATCTGGATTATAGGTGGGCTGGGAAGTAATTTTTTACCCAATAACGATGTCTGGTCCTTTGATGGCACAACCTGGACCCAACATTTTTCACCTCCATGGTCTGCGCGCTCCAAGCATGGAGTTAAGTTTTTTAAGGATGAAATTTGGCTTATGGGAGGAGATGATGGAAGCGTAAGAAAAAATGATCTCTGGTCCTTTGATGGAGGTTCTTGGACATCGCATGGAGTCGCGCCCTGGTCCCCACGAGCAGCCTTCTCAACTCTTGTTTACGAGGATAAACTCTATGTACTTGGGGGGCAGTCCGCTGACACTTCGACCTCGTTAACATTTACCGGACTTCTTTCAGATGTCTGGGTTTCTGAAGATGGGGAAAACTGGACAAGCCAGGCGGAAATCCCGTGGGCGAATAAGAAAGTTTTCCAGGCCACTGTTTTTCAAAATGAAATTCAACTCATCCCTAATGGATTTTTTGGAGGACTTCCAATGAAATCCATTGAAGATTTAGCCTGGTATGAATCAAATACTTATGAGGTTGTACTAAAAGACAGCCTCTTTCGTCCCCGCTACATACGCTTTGAAGCAAATGCCTCTCCTGAAAGATTGGACCTTTTAACTCACCGGTTGATCCGGGAGTTTGATGTCTACGACTCTAAAAAGCGCCTGGCAATCACCAGCACTGGAGCCATTATTCTAGCATCATTAGGACCTGTGTTTGCCACATTGCCAAGTTTTGATTCCATTACCTTGATTTCTGACTCCCATGTCTATAAAAGCCCCGCATTTTCTCCACTTGGCGATGCTGTTTACGCACTCCGAGAGAATGGAGGCTCAGACGAGCCCGTGAGGTTCACCTGGGACGGGGAAACTTCATTTGGAGAAGCTCAAAGCCTGGGACAAGAAATCGGAAATAACGCAAAATTTACATCCATGAAAATCAGCTTGTCAGGCCAACGGCTTTACCTCTCAGGCTCAATCCCATCTAATTCCTCAACAGGGCTGCATTCCATCACAACTTCAGGAGAAGACTATCGTTCTTATCCAATATTTGAACCCACTGGAGATTTCCTATTCCTGGATGGGGCCAGCTTTGACAGCTTTACAGTCACCACAGACCTGGTCCACGGAGTTAAGCTGGAATGGGCTGAAGTCCCAGGTGCCAGTTCCTACCGAATTGAGTATGCCAGCGAACCTCTACCAAGCTCTAAAATGCAAAGCCTTGACATTTTGAAACCTCCTGTTCAAATTACCGAACTGACAGAAAACCTGGAGTACTTCTTTCAGGTTTTCGCCATCAATACCAGCGGTGAAAGCCCTGTATCTGCACAGCACTCGGCCATACCCACAACCTTACCAAAACTCTACACGGATCACTTTGGAATCGAGTTTATTCGTATTGACCCAGGAACTTTTGTAATGGGGGCACCCGAATCTGATTTGGAGGCTGACAATCATGAGTTTCCTCAACATCAAGTAACCA
The DNA here is from genome assembly GCA_964600955.1 of uncultured bacterium. Lineage (GTDB taxonomy): Bacteria > Muiribacteriota > UBA6191 > UBA6191 > UBA6191 > CAZRLV01. The sequence goes on along the minus strand of CAZRLV010000012.1, from coordinate 10,918 downwards.
TTACCAAGCCTTTTTACCTGGGAAAATATGAAGTGACTCAGGCCCAGTTTGAAGCCGTTGTGAGTACAAGTCCCCTGCATCCAACAACTGCGACGACTTGGCCTTTTGTAGACCCCAATATAGACTACGGCATTGGGGATAATTTCCCAGCCTACTATGTTAGCTGGGATGACATCACCAAGGTTGGGGGATTTTTAGACATGATCAACCTGGCCACCGGCTGTGACCCATCGATTGTCTTGACCGTTACCGACAGAAACCGCTACCGACCCGACCATGTCCCCTCAGGTTGCTACCGTATTCCCACTGAAGCCGAATTTGAATATTCCATTAGAGCCGGCACAACAACCCGCTTCTATTGGGGCGATGAATTTGATGGTGCTTATGCCTGGGATTTGACGAACTCTGCCTACAACCCTCACCCCGTCGGCCAAAAAAAGGAAAATCCATGGGGACTTGAAGACATGTCTGGAAACCTCTGGGAATGGGTCTATGACTGGCATAAACCTGATTATTATCAAGAAGGGCCTAAAATAGATCCTTTCGGACCTCCACTAGGCATCTGGAAAGTCTTTCGTGGTGATAGCTGGATCATGCATACAAGGGTCTTACGCTCTTCTTCCCGAAACAGATTTGGACCCGATGAGTATCGCCGTGGAAACCTGGGGTTCCGCCTGGTGAAAACACCATAGAGCACTTTTCAAAACCTTGTGGCCGGTATGATTCAATGTCGTCACAAGCCTTGTCCTATCCTATCTGCAATTAGGAATCCAGGCATCCGAATTCAGAATGAAATCACCTCCGTGTCATTCTACGGCTTGCCCGGGGGATTCATCTTCTCTTCTATCTTCTTACTTGACGACTTGAATTCTTGGGAACTTGGCTTCCTGATTCCAAAAGAATTGCCCTTACTGGGGAAGCGTCTGCGTCCTTAATCTTCAAAGGCAGGGCAATGAGATCATAAAGGCCTGGGGCGACGTCTTTAAGTACCAGTCCCTCAAGCACAGCCAAATCATGCTTTGCCACAGCGGCGTGGGACTCAAGAGATTTGGAATCAAATGGATCTATCGATGGGGTGTCGATTCCCACCAATAAAACCCCAGCAAAAACCAAAACCTCGATCAGTTCAGGGGAGAGCGAGCTAAAATCTTGGTTCCATTGCTCAGGATTCGGGTAGGAATTGGTCTTAAAAAGCACTCGGGAAGCTTCTATGGATTGTCCCTCAAGAGCATCTGCGTAAATACGCTCCCCTGGCACGCCTGCTTCAATCACCTGACAAAGTCCCAAATAAAGTGAAAGATCCCGCTCCGCGATCCCTTCACCACGCGCAGAATAATGGTTGGGACCATCGGCATGCGCCCCAATATGCAAAGTTGTTTCCATAGATGAGAGCAAAAGATGATCGCCTTTACCAAAATCCATAGAAACTCTGCGAGAAAAAGGAATATCCCCGGGGAAAACAGCGGTAGACGAAGAAACCTCAGGCGAGATATCAATGATTTTTAAAGGTTTATTCGTAAACATACTAAATCGAATCATCCTCTTCTTCCTGCTCTGACTCTTCCTCTTTTGGATAGAGCCCTACCAAAGCTGCTCCGGTTCCCCAGACGGGTTGGTAGTCAAAAAAACGTCCCTCAAAATGATTGGTTTCTCCACAAAGAGCATTCAACCACCAGATTCCTTTAAACCCCATATCACCATTGGCCTCACTGGCAAATTCACGGGCGCATTCGGCCACATCCTCAATACGTCCCTCGGACAGTAGTTCAATGATTTTGCGGTTCCATTCATCATCTTTTTGTGAGGAAAACCCATCTTCCTTTGGATCAATCTCATGCACATGGTAGCGGTTGGAAAGATTGGAAACCAATACCACTACGACCTTCTTACCGGTAGCTTGAATTGCCCTTAAACTAGCCTCTCCCACAGCCATGGTCTCCTGCTTTTCAGCATACATATTGCAAGAGATCATGGCGGCCGAAAGATGATTTTCAGGATTGAGCAGCTTTTGAGCGACTACGGTCCCCGTATCTATGGGAAAGCCCTGGTAATTGACCTTTTTTACATGGCGGCCCGTTTTTTTAACCTCGTTAGCATGCTGATTGGCAAAATCTACGTCCACCTTAAATTCATAGTGCATGGTTCCAAGGTCATGCCAATTGGCATCCACTAAAAACCATTTGGGTTCAGGATCGGCTTGAATACTCCACCCAAGAACCGAAAGCCATTGAGTGGATAGATACAAAATCAGATCAGCGTCCAAAGTTTCAATCTCCTGGCGCACCCGCTCAAAGGATGCTCTCAAAGACTTCCAACCCGGGCTCTTTTCGGGAGCCAATAGAATATGGGGCAAGCCAGGGACCAGGTAACAGGCTTGAATCAGATCCTTCATGATCTCACCCCCTCGCAACTGCGTTCAGAATCCCATTCTACAACCGCGTTTCCGGTACCAATGACCGAACCGTAGGAATGAACCTCAGCTGGGTAATCGGGTACATCCAAAGCTGAAAGCATCCAGGTCAGAGACCCGGCCTTCACCTCGGCAATGGCCATATCAAAAAATTCGGGCTGAATATCAATCAATTCTTCACAGCGACCTTCACGCATCAGTTTCAAAACCTCCATATCCCAGAGATATTGACCGTGGTGATAAATATGCTCTTTGCTCATGTCTTCAGGGATTTCAGCCTCTGTGGTGAAATGGCGATGAGACAGAGAGTTTGATGCCAGAAGCATACAGCGCTTGCCTGATTTTTCAATCGCCCTGCGCGTTGCCTTGCCTAGAATTTTCATCTGCTCTTGACCCACCTCGCTTGAAAAATAATAAGGAGAGTTATTGGATGAAATGGCAACAACGGGAATATCCCAGTCCGGATTACTCAAATGCAGGGAGATAATAGTGCCATAATCAACGCGAAAGTCGGGGTTTTTCATGATGCGCGTGAGCAGTCCATCCTCCTGAGCCGCCGCAGCAATTCCCAAAGATAAATCCACATCCACCTCGATATCATAATGATAGCGAAACAAATGTGGGAAAATCGGATCCACAGACAAACCCTTGAAATGCTTGAGGCCTAAAACATGATGACCCACCACGGTCAGCCAATGAGGAGAATGCACCAGGAGAACATCCGGCTTTTTGTTGCGAATGCTCGCGCGCAGTTTCTCATAGCCCCAGCGAATCACCTCCCAGCCTCCCTCAGACCTGGGCTCATTACGCTCAGGGTTCTCGGCATAAACCAAATGCGGAGGATGAGGAGCCAAAGCCCCCCCAATTATTTTCCCATCAGACATTATATTCCCTCTCCTCGTAACTATTCCGCCCCGATCCAAGATTTATTCCTCTCTTCCCCGTAGGGGGCGGGCATGCCCGCTCCGGAATTTGCAGTTGAGGCATGCCTCGCACCCTACGGTCTTCTGGAACAAACTAGGTGAATAGTTACCTCTTCTCTTACCTTTAAACCTTACAGCCTCTAATTATATCTTCACACATATATTCTTCACCTCAGTGAAAAAATCAATGGAATATTCTCCACCTTCACGTCCGAGCCCCGAAGCTTTCATTCCACCAAAAGGAGTTCTTAGATCCCGCAGGAGCCAAGTGTTGACCCAGATCACTCCAGCGTCCAGGCAGCGCGCTACACGATGAGATCTTGAAACGTCCTGAGTCCAGATGCTCGCTGCCAAACCATAGTCCACCCCGTTTGCCAGGGAAATTGCCTCTTCTTCAGTTTCAAAGGGTGTTACGGTCACAACGGGACCAAAAATCTCTTCTTGCATCACAGACGACCCAGGACTTAGACCCGTGATAATTGTAGGATTTAGAAAATACCCTCCGGCCATTTCTCCGCCAAGGTTTGGACGATCTCCACCGACCCGAATCTCGCCTCCCTCATCGCGGGCAACCTGAATATAAGCCTCAATTTTTTCGCGATGGTCCGCGCTGACCAGGGCTCCCAACTGAGTTGTCTCATGCATGGGATTGCCCACCTGAATGGAACGGGTTTTCTCCGAAAATTCAGCGAGAAACCGATCATAAATTCCAGTCTGAACAAAAATACGTGAACCACAGAGGCAGATCTCCCCCTGGTTGGCAAAGGAGGACCGAATACTTGTCTCGAGACAGTCCTCAAACGGAGCATCATTAAAAATTAGATTGGGATTCTTGCCGCCAAGTTCCAAGCTGACCTTCTTAAATTGCGGGGCCGTATTTTTAACAATATTTTTAGCCGTTTGCGTACCTCCCGTGAAAGAAATCAGCGGGATACGCGGATGCGCAGTCATTGCCTCCCCCACGATTTTTCCATAACCGTGAATGATGTTCACCACTCCAGGTGGAAGCCCGGCTTCATCTAAAAGTCTGGAAAGCAAATAAGCGGTCATAGGGGTTAGTTCTGAGCCCTTGGCAACTACGGTATTTCCAGTAGCTATGGCCGGGGCAATCTTCCAGGTTAGAAGATATAGAGGGAGATTCCACGGAGAAATCAACCCAGCCACCCCAATAGGCTGACGCAAGCTGTAATTTAGCGCCTCGCCATTCATATCTGTAGCCTGCTCCTGATGATGTAAAACCGCACCGGCAAAAAAACGAAAATTTTCACTGGCTCTTGGAATATCCACCGTTTTGGCGAGGGACAGGGGTTTTCCCTGGTCGATGGATTCCGCACGCGCCAGATCTTCAAGATTTTTCTCAATGAGATCTGCAATGCGATTTAAAATTCTTGAACGCTCTGTGCCTGGCATTTGAGACCATTGAGTAAAGGCCCCGGTAGCGGCTTCAACAGCCTTGTCGACATCCTCGGCCTGTGAATCTGGGACCTCAGAATACCCCTGACCCGTAGCCGGATTTATATTTTCAAACCAGGATTTAGAAACTGGGTCTTTAAATCGACCTTGAATAAAATTTTGAATTCGTTTCACTAGTTCTCAGACGAGGCATATTTATAGGCCTCGAATTCCCAGCGATCCTGATCCACATCCCAATCATCCCAGGCCTGAATCCCCTCCATATTGGGGCGGAGTTCAGGGGGAACAACCTCCTTTACGATGAATCCTTTTTGACGTTCCAAACCATAGGGGTTACGCAAGGAAAACCCCAAAACGCCCAAAATCCAACGTGCCGCAAACCAGGAGGCAGTGCTATCCCAACCATGAGCAATTTTTACCACGACCCCCAGGCCATCGGGATAATCTGGATGCTCGATCGCCAGCCCCAAAAGCCCATCTGCCCCCTCTTTGGCAATCACTTTCCCATGACAAGTTTTTAAAATGGTCGAATCCAGCCGATTGAAGCCTCCGACCAAATCAGGATGACGAATCATGGCCTCCCAAACCCAATCCCGGTCTTTTTCGGTAACCAGGGAAGCATAGAGCTGTGCCATCTCATTAACCGTCATAGACAGAGTAGGTAATCCACAACCGTCTTTTGCTACCACCTGAGGCTGCCAGTCCTGGCCTAGAACTTTACGCACCTCCGCCAGATAGCCCAGGTGAAACGGATGGTGAGGCCAGACATAGCCAATGCGCGACCATCCTTTGAGCCTGCAACCCAAAAGAATGGCGGCATGCTCGCCAGAACAGGTATGAAACCAGCGCCGAGCCCTTCTTTGCTGTTTGCCAAACTGCATCAAAGGAAGAGAATGTGGCGTCTGCATTAAACCGAGTTCTGATTCCTTCAAAATAGACTTCACGGTTAGAATATGTTCTTTATCTCCGTTGTGAGAAGCAACGCTGATGGCTTTTTGCTTCCAATTTAGAGATTCATCCAACTCTCGCGTAAATACTCGTGTCATAAAAGGCTTCATCATGGACCGACCATAACAAAGCACATTCCCTCCCCAGGAATAGATGAGATTGCTACCGCTGAACCAGGCAACGGCTCCATGAATGGTGCATTCAGGCACACCGTGACGCCGATACTCCACGAGAGGAACCCATTGGTTGGATTCTTGATGAGTCATCCTGCCCTCCTTAGCCGATCTCAGGAAATATGAGCCGCCACATGCTCCATGAATTGGATCATGCTGCGTTTTACGGCCTCGTTATCGTGGTTATTGAAGTCAAACCAGAGCATCAATCGATCCTCCGGGTGAAACCTGGACTGACATTGCTCTAAAATATCTTCAGGGGTTCCTACCAGGGCATTCTCAGTAGCCTGCTCCACTTTTAGCGGGTCCAGAGTACCTTCAATGGCCGTCCAATAGTTTTCAGACGCCAGGCGCGCCTGGGTTTGTGCTCGTTCACGACGTGCCTGTAAACTGATGCTCTGGTCATTACAAATAAAGCAAAGAACAGTCCTTGGTAGATACTCCCGCTTCCAGGGTCCACCCTGCGGGTGAAAGATTTTTTGCATGCGTGAATGCGTCTCTTCCAGCTTCTTAGGTGGAGTTATCGAAAGGTTGAAAACTCTCACGGGCATGATGGTGTTGGCCAATTCCTGTACCACCGGATCCGCTGAACCAAGAGTCAGGGTTAATAGACCCAGTGGAGCTTCAAAAGGGATAACCCCCACGGGTTCAAAACTGTAAAATGAGGGAATCTCAACCTCGCTTACCGATTTTCCTAAAGCCTTTTCAACAGCCTTCCAGTCCTCTTGAGGAGAACGGAAATCTTCTGGCCCAATTTTTCCACGCGACTTAATGTCCTTAGAACCAATAGATTCACCTTTTAATAGACGTAAAAAAAGCTCCGTGGCCTCTTGAAAAATTCTCCCCTTTAGTACAGGCCAGACCGCGCGCTCCATTTCGTTTCTAGGCTGAATTCCAAATGGAAAATTTGAAAATGGAAAGCGTCCTGAGGCAAACCCCAGATGCAGATTTCTACTCTCACGAGGATCGAGGCTATGTAAGCTCATAAAGGTTCTCAAGTTCTCGGCATGTGCAATTGGGCCACCATTGCAAAGTATGTTGCGAATGGCTGAGCCCACGTGAATACGCCGAGTCATGGCGAAGACCTTATGTGCTAGTTGTAAAATATCTGTGTTCAAACCGATCTCCCCCTTGAAATGAGGGATAACTGCTCCAGGATTTTTCTTTTGAACCTGACAGGATAAATGTGTCTCAGCTACCCAGGCCGTCCCAAAACCGAGTTCATCCGCCAGACGAACCTGATCAAAGAAATTAAGGAACATGGCTCGTTCATTGGGAAAACTCCCATTTACAGGGGTCTGGCAGATGGAAAAAAAAGCATCAAACTTCATAGACTTGCCTCAGGGGGTACCAATGATGTTTCTAACATCCCAGAGTTCGGGAAAGTATTTCAGATTAGCACGCGACTTTAAAAACTCATGTCCAGCACTACCACCGGTTCCTTTTTTACGCCCAATGGCTCGTTCAACCACGAGCATATGCGTAGATCGAAACAATGAAAACTTTTCGTCAAAGTCCAACATGGCCTCAAAAAGCAAGCACCAGTGATAATTATCTCCCGGGTTTTCATAGACGGTTTTTAGGACATTAACCAACTCTAGATTAAGCTCTCTTGGCTGACTAAAATCCCTCTCTATTAAATTTTGCGGTAGTTTATATTCCTTATGCAGACAAAATAGAAACTCATCGTAAACGGATGGGAGGCTCATCAGATCCGATAGTTCCTTTGCCACCTCCGGCATGGATTTAAAGAATTTTAAAAAGAAGGCATCCTTTATCCCGAAAAGATATTCAGCCTTTCTGAATTGAATAGACTGAAAGCCGCTGGCAGGACGTAACAAATCACGAAACCCGGCGAACTCCACCGGCGTCAGGGTCGATAGCAGATTGATCTGTTTAACGAGAAGATCCATAATCGCAGTGACACGCTTATACCCCTTCAGAGTGTGAGAAATAGAATGTTCTCGATACCCCTCGATAAGCTTCTCAGATTCATGCAGGATTTCCTTAAACCAAAGCTCTGTGGCCTGATGGATAATGATAAAAAACATCTCATCATGGTGTGGAGGACTTGATATCTGCGTCTGAAGATCAAGTAATTGAGGGATTTTAAGATATGAATTGTAGTTTAAATCCTTGAGAACCAGGTCTTCATAATCTACGGCCATTTCCACCTCCGAGTTCTGCCTCCCGGCATTTAAAAAGTTCAACACCCTAACGAAGCTATGAACCAATATAACTTATTATTATTACCAGTCATAGGCAAGCCAAGCCCAAGTTCTGTAGAATGCTGCCATGGGCTCCGGTCAATCCATCAAAGAAACTCGGGTAACTCGGCATAAAGATGGTGATTTTTATACCGAAACGGACTCCCTTGCACGTGAGGAACCGCTTGAAGTTCGGATCAAACTTGATCGTCCAAAAGCAAAAGATCAGCCCATCTATCTCACCATGCGAACTCCGGGACATGACCGCGAATTGGCTGCCGGGTTTTTATTTTCGGAAGGAGTCTTAAGAAACAGGGAGCAGATTCTTGAAATGGAGTCTATGCACCAAGAAGGTGCATCGATCTTGCGCCTGGTCCTCAAAAAAGAAAACTCAACCTGTCTGAAGAGGTTAGAGAGGAATTTTTCGGGAAACTCCAGTTGTGGGGTTTGTGGAAAAACATCTCTAAAGGCACTCAGAACTCAAATGGCTCCCCTGGAAGAACCTGAGAATAACCGGGTTTCCAGCTCGTGTTTAAACTCAATTTCGCAAACCCTGTTCAGTCACCAAAAGACCTTTCACAGCACAGGAGGCCTCCACGGCTGCGGCCTTTTTGATTTCGCAGGAAATCTATGTTGTTCGTTTGAAGACATTGGCCGTCATAACGCCGTGGATAAGCTCATTGGCAGTCAGTTTCTAAAGGGAAACCTTGCCCTGCATGAACACATCCTTCTTCTGAGCGGAAGAGCAGGGTTCGAGCTGGTCCAAAAATCAATCGCCGCAAAAATACCCATACTGGCCGCCATTGGCGCTCCCTCCAGCCTGGCCGTCGAAATGTCTGAAGCCCACAATCAAACCCTGGCTGGCTTTCTGGGACAGGGACGAATCAGCCTTTACTCACATCCCAAACGGATTTCGTTTGAATCATGAATTCCTCGAAGAAAAACCCCCGCACCGTACAATCTCAACCTCCTGAAGAGGAGCCCTCTAAGGGTAGTTTTAAGCAACCCTCAGGATCTGCCGGAGGCCTCGGGGCTATTCGCTCTACGTTCAATCATACGCGTGAAATGGGGATTTTGCGTGGGGCCAAAACTCTTTTACAAACGAACCAGGAAAATGGGTTTGACTGTCCAGGCTGTGCCTGGCCCGACCCTGACTCCGGGCGTGATTTTGTAGAATTTTGCGAAAACGGTGCCAAAGCCGTCGCTGCAGAAGCCACTCTGGCACGTGTGGAACCCAAATTTTTTGAGCAAAACTCTGTCGCAGAACTCAGCAGAAAAACAGATCACTGGCTGGAAAAGCAGGGTCGGCTCACCCACCCGATGTGGCTCCCGCCCGAAAAGGAGCATTATGTCCCGATTTCCTGGGAAGATGCTTTTGAAAAAATAGGATCAAAATTACGCTCATTACATTTCCCCAATGAGGCGGTCTTTTATACATCGGGAAGAACGAGTAATGAAGCCGCATTTCTCCTTCAGCTTTTTGTACGGCAATTCGGAACGAATAATCTCCCGGATTGTTCAAACCTTTGTCATGAATCCAGTGGCGTCGCCCTGACTGAATCTCTGGGGATCGGTAAAGGTACCGTCAGGCTGGAAGATTTTGAACGCACTGAATTAGTTTTAACTATCGGGCAAAATCCTGGAACCAACCACCCCAGAATGCTGACGTCATTACAAAAGGCCGTGCGCAATGGAGCACGAATTATAAGCATTAACCCCCTCGATGAAATGGCTTTGAAAAGTTTTAAGCATCCGCGCGAGATCAGCGCAATCCTGGGCTCTGGAACTCAGTTAAGAGATTTGCATTTACCCGTAAAAATTAATGGTGATGTGGCTATTTTAAAAGGAATTATGAAACACATCCTGGAGGCCGAAAATCAATCTCCCGGAAAAATCCTGGATCATGAATTCATTCAATCCCACACCCACGGATACGAAGACTTTGCACGTGCTTTGCAAGAGATTACCTGGCAGGAAATCCTGAACGAGAGCGGGGTTGAAGAGAAGCTGATTCGAGAGGCTGGAGACCTGATGGCCCATTGCAAATCTATGATTTGCTGTTGGGCAATGGGGTTGACTCAGCATGAGAATGCTGTGGCCAATATTCAAGAGACCGTCAATCTTCTTCTCCTGCGGGGACAAATTGGAAAACCAGGTGCCGGAGTTTGCCCAGTACGCGGACATAGCAATGTTCAAGGTGACCGTACCATGGGAATCACATCTAAGCCAAGCGAAGCTTTTTTGGCCGAGCTTGAAAAAGAGTTTCAGTTCCAGGCACCCAGAAAGCCTGGCTATAGCTCGGTAGAGGCTATCCACGCCATGCAAGAGGACAAAGTACGTGTTTTCCTTTGCATGGGCGGGAATTTTCTCTCAGCGGGACCCGATACTGAGAGAACCGCACGGGCTCTTGGTAATTGTGACCTGAGTGTGCAAATATCCACCAAACTAAACCGCTCGCATCTGGTCACGGGAAAAGAGGCTTTGATTCTGCCTTGCCTGGGACGATCCGAAAGAGATCGGCAAAAAAGCGGTGAACAATTTGTAACCGTGGAAAACTCCATGGGAATTGTGCACCGATCCCAGGGTCGGTTGGAACCCGCCTCGGCTAGGCTTCTGAGTGTTCGATCCATCGTGGCAAACCTGGCACAAAACACCCTCAAAGGCAGTGACCTAAACTGGGTTCTATGCGTAGAGGATTATGACCTGATTCGTGAGAGAATCTCAAATACCATTCCCGGCTTTGATGGATTTAACACCAGGGTAAGACAGGGGCCCGGGTTCTACCTTCCCAATCCCCCCAGAGATAATCGTCATTTCCCCCCCTGTGCCGGCAAGGCAAAATTT
>CAZRLV010000011.1:16380-21715 GCA_964600955.1 uncultured bacterium | reverse complement strand
CCCAGGGGGGAATGGCCACGGTCTATAAAGTGCGCTCCTCCGCAGGAAAAGTGTTTGCTGCCAAGGTTTTAAATCCGGATCTTTACCGCGACAAGCGCAAAAGAGATCGATTTCGATCTGAGTATGAAATTCTTTCACGCATGCGCTCCAAACGAATCATCAAGCCCGTGGACTGGGTCGAGGGGCGCTCATTGCTTTGCATGGTTCTTGAATACGTAGACGGCATGGAGCTTTCCCAAATAATTGGCTTAAAGTCTGAGTTTCCTGAGGAGGCCGTACTGCATATTCTCATGGAAATCAGTCTCGCCTTTCGCGAATGCCACCGTCGACAACTTTACCACCGGGATCTCAAGCCCGAGAATGTGCTGGTCTCGCGCAAAGGTGCCGTGAAGCTGATCGATTTTGGAGTTGTACGAGACATGGACGTGAAACGAACCCTGGCCGGAACCGTGCTTGGAACCGTGGACTATATGGCTCCAGAGCAAATCGAAGGATCCTGGGATGAAGTGGACCAGAGGGCGGACTTGTATGGGCTTGGTGTTTTGGCCTATGAGATGTTGGCCAGAAAACTACCCATTCGTTTTTCTGGAAAAGACAGCATCATCGAGGTTCTAAACAAAAAAAAGAAGCGCAAGCCCCCTTTGGGAAAAATTAAAAGCCCCGTCCTGCATGAATTCTGCACGATCTTGATGAGCCCGGACCAGGAAAACCGGCCCAAGGCCATTGACGAAGTCCTTGAGTTTATTCGCCGCTATAAGAAGCCCGAGGAGCTGAAACGTGGATACCAAAACTGGTTGGAAACCCTACCCTTTCCAGAGGCTCCTGGCACAAAAAAACCCGCTAAATCTCCCCCCAGGGCAAAAAAGATTAAAGCTCCGGCTAAGAAACCAAAGTCTCAACCAAAAAACTTGAACGCCAGTTGGATTTTTTTCTTGATCAGGCTCTTGGTCTTTCTGGTTTCAGTGGCAGCAGTCCTGGTGATTTGGCTTGGAAAATCATGGGGTTTTTAAGGCCTTACCCACAACCTCGCTCAGCTCTTTTGGGGTAAATGGCTTAACCAAAAAATATTTGGACCCCTGTTCCTTTGCGGTTCTCAGAAAGGATTTAGAAAGACCCTCTTCCCCCGGAATTCCGCCACTGATCGCAATGACCGGAAGATCTGGATTCTCCTTCGTAAGAATAGAGATCAGCTCCATTCCATCGATTTCTGGGATGCGGATATCCGTGATCAATAGATCCGGGAGTTTTTTTCGACACTCCTCCAGAGCTGCCGCCCCATCTGCCGTAAGGCGGACGTCGTGGCCCTCGACCCTTAGCATCTTGCCAAGGGCCAGACGAAAGCCCTCATGATCTTCGGCGACCAGGATTTCAGCCATAGTCTAATATCTATAGTAGTCCGGCTTGAATGGGCCCTCTACGGGAATCCCAAGATACTCCGCCTGTTTTTGATTAAGTTTTGTCAACTCAACACCCAGTTTATCAAGATGTAGGGCTGCCACCTGCTCATCAAGCTCTTTGGGCAAAACATGGACATCAATTGGGTATTTTTCAGGATGGTTAAAAAGCTCTATTTGTGCCAAGACCTGATTGGTAAAGGAGCAAGACATCACAAATGAAGGGTGACCTGTAGCACAGCCAAGATTGACCAAGCGTCCGGCGGCCAAAACAATAATACCGTGGCCATTTGAGAATTCATAAAGATCAACCTGAGGCTTGATATTGGTCTCTTTGCTGTTTTGCGTCAGCCAGCTCATTTCAATCTCTGAGTCGAAATGCCCAATATTACAAAGAATGGCCTTGTCTTTCATGGCCTGCATATGACGAGCGCAAACAACATCACAGCATCCGGTAGCCGTAACAAAAATATCTCCAACCGGGGCTGCCTTTTCCAGAGTTGTTACTTCAAATCCCTCCATAGCGGCTTGAAGTGCAATAATGGGATCAATCTCAGTAACAATGACCCTTGCCCCAAGTCCAGCCATGGACTGCGCGCAACCTTTGCCCACATCTCCGTACCCGGCAATAACAACGACTTTTCCGGCCACCATAATGTCAGTGGCGCGCTTGATGCCATCAGCCAGAGACTCTCGACAACCATAAAGATTATCAAATTTTGATTTAGTCACAGAGTCATTCACATTGATAGCGGGAACCTTCAAAGTCCCCTCGCGAGCCATATCGTAGAGTCGATGAACCCCGGTGGTGGTTTCTTCGGTAATGCCTTTAATTTTGCCTAAAAGCTCAGGATATTTTTCATGCAGCATGATGGTGGCATCGCCCCCGTCATCGAGAACCATATTGGGTTCCATGCCTTCAGGCCAGCGTAGAGTCTGATCAATACACCAATCATACTCTTCCTCAGTCTCGCCCTTCCAGGCAAAGACAGGTACTCCAGTGGCCGCTATTGCAGCCGCCGCGTGATCCTGAGTCGAGTAAATATTGCATGAAGACCAGCGCACATTGGCACCCAATGCTGTCAGGGTCTCAATGAGAACAGCGGTTTGGATCGTCATATGGATACAGCCAATAATATTAGCGCCCTTAAGGGGCTTTTCGTCCCGGTGGCGCTCCCTTAGGGCCATAAGCCCGGGCATTTCCTGCTCAGCGAGCATAATTTCCTTGCGGCCCCACTCGGCCTGACTAATATCAGCCACTTTAAAATCCTGGGCTCCCATTTCTCCTATCCTTGCTGTTTGAATCGATGCTGTACTCATTTTTTTCCTTTCAGTGCTTAGTTCTACTCCTAATCAGGCCCGAAATGGCTACCATGATCGCGGCCCCCTGTCAAGAAATAAACGAATCTGAACCCCTTATGGAGATCGATACCAGGGACCCATCCAGGCCTTTTCCCCATCCGTTTGAATCACGGTAATATAATAGGCATAGGTCTCTGGTGTGAGCTGACAATCCACGCTCTCATCCAGGCCCTTCAAAGCAAAACGGCGCGTACGTGTGGGGCCATCCTTGATAAACTCCCTTAAAACGGCGGTTTTTAAGGGGTGCGTTGCGTAGACTCTCAGTGGGAAGGGGGCATTTTCAGAGGCTGGATAGAGTAAGATTCGAGTCCCGCTGGTGGCATAGAACCGCTGTGAGATCAGAGATTGAAAAATTGCCCTGCGTGTATTCTTTTTTGCAAATACCGCTGTCAGCCCCCCCCCATCCATTAAACCGGGTTTCAGGCCCGGCCAGTTATTCAGCCCGGGGTGGCCCGCATGGGTATCGGATGCTGCAAGAAGCTTCAAGGGGTAGCGTTTTTTAATGGCCCGCTCAATGGCCCCCCTGGGGTCTTGATCCTGCATTCGCTGGTTTCGATCCGCCACCAGAGAGTTACCGTGGGCGGAATAGACCTCCACGCCCTTTTCATAGCGAGCTTCTATGGGTCGATCCCAACCAAAGGCCCCCCAGGAAATCATGCTGTGATGGGGAAAGGAGAAAACTTTACCCGTGGCTTGATACAGCTTGGAGGGCGCATCTGTCTCGGGCTTATCCGAGCGATAGGGCTTACCCTTTAGATCTGGGTAAATCACGGTTCGATGGCCCCATGGGCTTTTAGGGTTATGAAATGTAGAGGTCCATTCAAAACCCAAAAAAGGACTAAAGTCGCCTGACTGGGTCGCGGCTCGCAACGCGTCGCGCGTGGCATCAAATTGATCTTTACTCAGAGGCGGGCCAAAGACGGGTTCCGCATGATCGGTGACGGCCATAAAATCGAGATGAGCCGACCTTTTTGCGTAGTTCAGCAACCCCCCTGGGCTTATGGGCACACGTGAATCCGAAACCCTGGAATGCGTATGTAGATCCCCAAAAAATATGGGTCGGTCCGGCTCGGGTAGGGCGTTGGAATAAAACCTGCGTCCCTGAAAAAGATATTCAAAGCGCGAAAGCACTGGGGGGGGGCTATTTAGTGCTATGTTTTGACTGCCTTGGATTTCAAAGCTCTTCCAGTTCCTTGCCCCCGGAAGCTTTCCCTTGAAGCTCAGACTTTCTTGACTTTCATTTCCACGACGGTCCAGGACGGTGCAACGCAGGCTGGGGGTCCTTTTGACATAACGCAGGGTACAAAAAACAAACGCCGCAGGACCCGGTTTGGCAGCCAGTTCAAGATTCTTCCAAACATGGCTATTCTCTTGGGTCCGTACATGAACCTCTAAACTATAGGTTATAGCCGCTTGAGGCATGGGGGACCGATAAACCAAAGAGGCCTCGCCCAGAGTTGAAGGACTGATGCGCTTGAAGCTAAATTTTTGCCGGGTGCGTGAGAGGGTTTTTGAGCGCAAAAAAGGTTTCATCTCAAATTTTTGCTCTTCGCCCTCAGGAAAGAGAAGATTCTTTCCAGGATGAATCTCATGAAATTCTTCAGAACTTAGAATGATTTCCAGTTCATCAACTTCAGACCATTGGCTGATTTTGGCCTTAATTTTCACAGGCTCTTCAACCCTTAAGCTACCGTGGGAGCTCAGATGGATCACCATAGGGCTTGAGGAAAGCTGGACCAGATCTCCCAGATTCGTCAAGAAAATAATGGCGGCAGAAAGCACGATGAAAAACAGAGGGATGGGGGCCATGGTTTATTCTAACTCCCTTTCACTAGGAATTGCATGTCTCAGAGCTTCCACGTAAACTATGCTCACGGGATTTAGGGGGAAGGATTCAATGAATTTAAAAGGGGTCACCATGATGCGGGTTTTTGGTCTTCTGGTATTAATCTCGGTCTTTCTCTCGGGGTGCTGTTCGAGTCGCTATGACACGAATAATATTGGGGTGGGTGTCTCCGGCATGCTCAATGATTATGGAGAGCTGGATCTATCCAAAGATCTGGATGTCTCTCTTTTACCTGATCTGATCTCACAATGTTACGAGGAAGGGCTGCAAGCTGGAAACAAGGGAGAGGAGCTACAGCGTTTTGTCGTGCGCAAGCTTTCTGAGAAAATCCGCGAAATTTCTACTATTGATCTTAATGGTGACGGTACGACAGATCCGGTTTTAGTCATCCCCGAAGGTGATGAAGAGCAGATGACGTTTTCCATTCGCGTCCCCAACCCGGATGAAGTCAAATCCTACCCGTCTTTTTCAGATGCCAAAGCCTGGCAGGATATCGCTGAAAACAAAGCGGTCGAGGTGGTGGCCATTACCGCGGTGCCTAAAACTCAGTCGGGCAAGGTCAAATCCATGGAGTTTGAGTCCAGGCCCAGCTCAGCCTATTATTCAAGTTCCCAGTATTATCACAGTAGTTTTACGAGCAATCTTTTAACCTATATGGTGATGCGGGATCTATTTTTCCGGCCTTACTGGTATGGGCCGTCTTATTACGGATGGTACGGGGGGTATTATCGTC
>CAZRLV010000011.1:3865-16342 GCA_964600955.1 uncultured bacterium | reverse complement strand
GCTGTGCGCAATGTTTATTCAAGTCGTAGAACGGTCACGAAGCGCTATTCCAGCGGAAAAGGCTCCTATTCGCGCCTGAGAACCAGTTCCGGCGCCATTCCCAACCGCTCGAAGAGTTCTAAACTGGCCTCCAAGAAATCCTTTTCATCTGCCCGCAATGTAAGAAAAAATCTCAAATCCGGTGGGTTTGGGCGCAGCGCCTCCAAAACTACAGGACGAGGGGGATTCGGCAGCAAATCATCTAGCAGTAGAAGCTCTACGCGTAGACGAAGCTCAAGAGGCTCCTCGCGGGGCCTGTTCTCCTCACGGTCATCCGGCGGGGGGTTTCGGTGGGGGAAATAATGAACTGGACAGAACTTACTTACGACCTTGGATATGTAGTTGTAGCCTTTCTCGCCGTTTACCTCTCAGGTTGGCTGATTTATGACAAGCTGGCCACAGCAAGGCATAGTCTGGCAAAGGCCCTGTTTGAGGAGCGAAACCTCGCCGCTGGACTGGAGATATCGGCCTTTCTTTTCGTCGAAATTTTGATCGCGGTTTCTGCCCTCTCAGGGCCCGAAGTTAGAACTATGGACCTGACCGGAACCATGGTCACTGACTATTTTCGTGATCTGGAGGCTGTGGCCGTCACAATTATTTTTTCAAATCTGACCTTCTTCCTTTTTCGCTTCATCGCCTCCTGGACCATCAAAACGGTTTTTCGCGGCAAAATTGACCCGCAAGGCGACGCCGTGTCTTTCAATAACGAGATTTTCCAGCAGAAAAACTTTGGAGCCGCCCTTTTCTCCCTCTCTTATCTGCTGATTATGTACTTCATGATTCTCCAGGAGGATTTTCTGGGAGACCCAACTTCTCTGATGCAAGGCTACCTGAATATGGCCGGTGTACTTGTTCTGGGGCTGGCAGTTTATTTTATTCATGATTTCTTTTTCATGGACCGTGGACACAGCACCTTACAAGAACTGTTTTTAGATAATAACCCGGCTGTGGGCTTGTCTCTTACAGGCTTTATGTTTACGGTCTTATTCCTTCAAAACCGCCTCATGGAGCAGTTCGGACCGCAAGAACATTTTTTTGGAGCCGGATCAGAAACCTATGTTTATCTCCTCCTGGTTTTGGCTTTTATTTTGATCTTTCGCAAATGTTTCACAGTCCTGGTCAGTATTCTGACAAAAAGAAACTTTCAAGCAGAGTTTTTGGAAGAAGATAACCCGGTAGCGGGCCTGATGGACCTTTCTTTTATCGCTTCTTCAGGACTGCTTTTGGGGGTTTTACTATGAGGCCTCTATATTTCAGTCTAATCATTACGACTGTCTTGAATACATGGCTTTGGAGTCAATCCAAGCAAGAACCTGAAGAAAAGCCCAAGTTTCCCAGTCTGGAAAAAAAAATCAAAAAGGCCAAGAAAATCGAGGGGTTTTTTAAACTCTATAAAGAAGATAATCAGGTTTATCTCGCCTTGAATAAGGACCAACTCGAAGAAGAGTTTTACTTGTTCACCAGCCTATCCAAAGGAACCTTTGGCGGGATTCTCATGCCCCATTGGACTCTGGATCAAAAACTGGTTTATTTCAAACGGGTCAATAAGAAAATCCTTCTCTTTCAAAAAGACTCCTACCACAAGGCAGACAAGGATTCCCCCACGGAAAAGGCGGTACGCAAAGCCTATCTGGACTCTTTGGTTCACAGCTTTGCCATTCTCGCCACCGATAAAGAGGAGTCCGTTTTTCTTTTACGCCTCAACTCCTATTTTTTTAGTGCCGGGGCCAGGCTTTTCCCCCCCTGGCTACGCTCCGGCGCAGGCATCTCAGGCATTGACAGCTCCAACACCTTTTGGTCAAAAATCAAAGCCTTTCCAAAAAATGTTGAGCTGGAAATCCAAGTAACCTTGAATCTAAACGGGGGGCTATCGAGCGGGGTCTCCAACCAATCGAGGTTTTATTTCTCCCTCGTAAAAAAAGAAAAAAGCCCGTATGAGATGCGACTGGCCGATGACCGCATCGGATTCTTTACCGAAGACCACCTGGATTTTTCCAACCCCTTGAAAGATGATGGGATTCACAGGGTCATCACGCGCTGGCATCTTGAGAAAGCCCACCCAAAATCTAATCGATCCGTGGTTAAGCGACCCATTGTTTATCACCTGGACCATACCATTCCCTTCAAATACCGCCGTCATGTAAGGGCCGGGGTTCTGGAATGGAATAAGGCTTTCGAGCGCCTGGGCTTTGTGGGGGCAATCGAAGTCAGACTGCCTGAAGAGGGGCAGGATTGGGACCCTTCTGACATTCGTTACAGCACCATTTCCTGGGCCGCTGATCAGGCGGGCATGGCCATCGGCCCAAGCCGGGTGAACCCGGAAACGGGAGAAATCCTGGACGCAGACATCATTGTCAGCGCAGGTTGGATTAATTTTATGGATCGCGAAGCTGAACTTTATGCTCCCGGAAGTGCAACCTCTTCCGAATCATCCAAAGACCCCACTCCCGGGTTTCTAAAACAGCAGGCCCGACGCAAAATGCGACGCGAATTTGTACGCCATGGAATTTACCCCTGTGAGGCGGCTTCAAGGCTTTATTCCATGCGCTCTCTGGCCTTTTTTCAGGCACAAGTCAGTAAAAGACCCGGTGGAGAAAGCTTTCAATCCTGGAAGGAGGAATTCATCGGAGCCTATCTCAAAGACCTGGTCATGCACGAAGTCGGGCACACCCTGGGCTTGAGACATAATTTCAAAGGCTCAGCCGTGGTGCCTTATGCAAAAATCCGCGACCCTAAATGGAATGAAACGCATCAAATCAGCAGTTCCGTCATGGACTACACGGATCTCTATGTGGCGGTAGATCCCAAAGATCAAAGAAAGTATATGAATGATTCCCTGGGGGAATATGATTATTTGGCCATTGAATACGGCTATAAACCCTTTAGCGAAAAAGACCGTGAAGCCGGGCTCGATAAAATTGCCAAGTCTCTTAGAGAAAAAAACCTCGATTATGGAACCGATGAGGATGCCTATTATGGAAACGACCCACTCATCCATGTCTATGACCTCGGGGATGATCTTATTGAAGCCGGCAAGGACCGTCTGGCGGTGATTCAGCGTCTGCTCAAATCTGTAGAAAAAGAAATGGTGACCACCGGGGATCGATTTTTTGAGTTTCGCTCAATTCTTAATGGTCTACTCTACCAATATATCCAAAAGTCGATGGATGTAGCCCGCTATATGGGGGGAATCCATGTCTATCGGGACCATGTCAATGACCCTGCGGGACGCCTGCCTTTCGAGCCGGTCTCCTATGAAAATCATTTGCGGGCTCTGGACTTTTTTAAGGAGTTTGTCTTTCAAGATGATGTCCTGGAAGTTCCGCCATCTCTATTATCCAAGGCACGGCAAAATTCCTGGGAATGGGCGCCCAACGGCCCGGTGCCGGTGGAGGCCTATCTGCGTCATACCCGCAGGGCCATCCTTCAGACCTGTCTGGCCCCGGATACGCTGATGCGCCTGTCGGAATATCATGAAAAAGTAGATAAAAAACCCTTCACTCAAGCGCTTTTGTTTGAAAAGCTCTATGAAATGGTTTTTGGAGAGCTAGATTCCATGCGTGAGGGCACCGAATTTTCTCTCTCAGACCTCAGTATTTTCACGCAAAAAACTTATGTGGAGATTTTAGGAAATTATCTGAGATCCAACACCCCTTTGCCCGGAAAATCCAGGCTTTATCTACGCCACACCCTGGATTTGCTCAAAGAAAAACTGGGATCCGTGCTGAGTCGTCTGCCAGATTCCCAAAGTTTCTCTCAGGCCGCCAACCGCATCCATTTCAAAGATCTCCTGGCCATGATCAAACGCATAGAATCCGCAATTATGATTCAGAATTGAGAAATACATTGGGAGAAGAGGAACCAAAGGAATCAGAAGTAGTCAATAAAAGAGAAGATCAAGATGGATCCCCCGATCAAGTCGGAGAATGACAAAAATAAAGAACTACAGAACTATCGGAACTAGAGAACTATAGAATAAGAAAAGAGCGGGAAGGTGGAAGCAGTAGATGGAGACTATTTTTTCCTCTCCCCATTCCGATGATTCCGATAGTTCTGTAGTTCCGTTAGTTTTCCCCCCCGCTTCTCTTCAACTTCCTCTGATTCCTGGGCTTCATTAAACAATTCTTGAATTCTTTTTTTTATTCTTTGGCTTTTGGTTCTTTTCTTTAGTTTTTGTATTGCCTTGAAATTGTTTGAGCCCTCTTGCCTTAGGGTTAACAATAGGTTTTCCATGAACTTTTCATACCCTATGCGCCGTATTGGAGAACCCTCAAACTCCTTTTTAAAGCCTTCCTCATCGAGGTCTAAAAAATAATCTAATTCGTAGTTTTTACGGGGTTTAAAATCCTCAACAGGACTGAGCTTTGAAAAGCGATTGTACGGACAACAGGTTTGACAATCATCACAGCCGTAGAGCCAGTTGGATTCCTTTCTGGACAGGCTCTCATCAGAACTGGTTTTCTTCTCGATCGTCTGATAGGACAAACAAAGCTTTGAATCAATTTTATAGGGCTCAAAGAGAGCCCCTGTAGGACAATGAACCAGGCAACGTACGCAGGTTCCGCAGTGATCTGTCGCGGGGCTAAAGTCCTCACAAACCGCCCCCAGAAAAAGCACCCCCAGAAAAAAGAAAGAACCATGGCGCGCAGAGACTAAATTAGTGTTTTTACCCACCCAGCCCAGGGAGGTGAGAGAGGCCAGGTATTTCTCGCTCACGGGACCCGTATCAACATACCAACGAGCCGTTAAACTGGGGTAGCTGTCCTTAAGGCTCAGCCAAGTCCGTTTTAGCATTTTGTTTAAGACCTTGTGATAGTCTCTACCTTGAGCATAAAGAGAAATCCGGTTTTTGCGAGACGCGGCAAGGGACTGCGGCTGATAATAGGAAAGGCTCAAAATCACCGCCGTTGGAAACTCCGGGAAAGCGGCTCGTACATCCGAGCGCTTAGCGGCTGTACGCTCCATCCAGGTCATGTCTCCATGCAGGCCTTTTTTTAGCCAATCCAAGAGGGCAAAATTGGGTTCAACCACTCTCAGATTTAAGAGCGCATGGTCTAAAACACCCTGAGCCCTGAGAACACTCTCAAGACGTTGACGAAATCTCTGATCGATATGAATAAGCATAAATTAGGAAGAGAATCTGCAGACCCTACCATAATGAAGCGAAAATCACTTCAAGCCAAGGACTAGTCCTCCACGATATTTTTCATTATGCTAGAATATGCGCAAGGTTGAAACAATCGGTTAAATACAGAGGTCTAAACCCTTTGAGGCACCTGTTATGATTTCTGAGATAGCTCCGTGTGAAGAAGAGTCGGAACTAAATTCCCTTTATGGCTCCGAGCCCCTACCCCCTGAGATTCGTGATCCCAGCCAAGATGATTGGGAACAGAGATATTCGCGGCTTAAATCGGCCGGATCCAATCGAATCTCCATGGCTGAAAAGCTGAAAGTGGCTCGCGAACATATCAACGACCCCCACCCTTCAGTACGCTATGTGGCTGTGATGCTGCTGCGTGAAGTGGACTTGAAAGAATCTGTAGACTGGCTGATTTTTGCCCTGGCAGACTCTTATGAATGGGTACGCATACGCGCTATCGAGGGCCTAGGAAAGCGTTGCTGTTCAGAAGCTGTGGAGCCTTTTTTGCGCTATCTGGATGAAGAGCAAAGCCCAAAAGTTCGTGCCACGCTGGTTAAACATTTAGGGCGTTTTCAGGAAGAACGGCTTATCCCTGTGATCGCTGGTTTTCTTAATGACGAAGATGCGAGGGTGCGGGCCAACGCTGTGGAGGGGCTCGGTTTCTACCCGGGCGAAAAAGTGGGGCATATTCTAGAGCCCCTTTTGAAAGACTCCAACTCCCGTATTCGGGCGAATGTAGCGCTGGTGCTTTCCAAATTGCCCAAAACAGGGGCTCAAAATACGATTGAGGGGATGTTGCGCTCAAAGAATACTTTTGAACGTATGGGGGCCGTCTTCGCTGTGGGTGAGATGCGTAGCAAAAATCACTTTTCCACCCTTTTGGATTTCTTAAATGACCCCTCTTACCTGGTCCAGAGAAATGTTGTGGATGCCCTGGCCAAATTTGGAATCTCAATCCAAGGTCCCCTTCTAAAAGAGATCCGCTCACGAACGGCCTACCATTTCCGTCTCGGAGGAATCCGTGTTCTCGGGCGTATCGGAGATAAAAAGTCTCTTAAAACCCTCACCCGGCTCCAGGAAGAGGGAGACGGCGAAACCCGCGCCATAGCAGAAGAAGCCATAGACTGCATCTGCACCCGCGTCCAAGAATCCCGTAAAACGCATTAAAGAAGAGAAGAGTCCCTAGGTCATACCCTCTTGCCACGGGGTCGAATAGCCCTGCAACACCGAGGGATTGATTAGCCTGAATCACCGAAAACCATTACCTTCATACACTGGACGCTAATCCACGATGAACGACAAAACTAGCAAAGCCCAACAAAAACAGTTCATATAGACGTGTTTTTGTTATAAAATACGGGGTTGTGGCTTTCTCTAAAGGCTTAGGCCCGTGCTTCTTGATCTCCTGCCTGCTCCTGGGATTCTGTCTAGGGGTGAACTTTGGCGCCGATCGAATCCAGTTTAGTGCCGCTTATCAGGAATATAATCAAGGGCGGGGGCTGGTGATTCTCAAGGATGAGGCCTCCATTGTAGGTAGCGGATTCGAGGTCCATGGTCAAACCCTGCAATACGATCTCAACACCGGCGATATCCTGGCGCATGGCGCGGTGCGACTCCTAAAGGACGGGGACCTAACCGAAGCTAAGAACCTTCTTTACAATGTACGCCCACGACGGGGTGAGGCTCGCGAATTCAACTCCATCTTGCAAAACACCTTTATCAAGGGTAAAACCGCAACTCTTTCACCCCAGAGCATTACCATTCGCAACGGATGCGCCACAACCTGCGATCACAGCCATCATCATTACAAGATTACGGCGCGCAAAATGATTCTCATTCCCGGAGAAAAACTCTTTCTCAAAAACGCCTCATTTTATCTGGGCCGGCGTAAAATTCTCTCCATGCCGGCCTATAAATTTGATTTGGGACAGAAAAAATCAGCAGGCCCCCTACTCATCGTCCCCGGTTATGATAAATCAAGGGGCATACATACACGGTTGGAGTCTGACTTTTTTGTTAGTGAAGAACTATATGGAACGGCTTCGATCAGCCCCAGTTCACGCCAGGGTCTGGACTGGTCCCTGGACTTAGCTATGAATCCCAAAGGGGCTATGGCGGGTTCTCTTGTTCTGGATGAATCCTTTGACCGGCTTCAGGGCAATCACTCAAGACGCGCCTCGCTGACCGAATCCTGGGGGCGCGAACGGTCCGAACCGGGTAACCTGAAGGTGGACTATCTCCAGGATCGATTTGACAACAACCTGGAAAACAAAGAGTTGAATCTGCGCCTCGACTGGGAAAAGTCTTTGGGTCGGGGTTGGCGTGCCCGCCTGGATTACGCTTTGCGAGAAGATTTAGATGGTAGTCGCTACACCCTGGATGATCGCATTCAAAGCCTGGATAAACTTCCCGGTATAAAAATTCATTCCCCCACCTGGAACCTGAAAACCTTGCCGGTAAAATTTCGCTATGGGGGGGGATTTACCCGTTTTCGTGAAAACTCCTTTCAGGGTCGTGAAGACCACGGAGTCAGTGAAGTTTTTCTCGATTCATTTGTGGACCTTTATAAGGGGGGAAGATCCTCAGTTCGTCTAAATACAAAAACACGCTTTACGCATTATTCGGGCAGTCAAAATCGGCAATATTTGCGGGCAAACATCCTGAGTAAAAGCAAGCTACCCGGACCTTTCTCCATGGAAACCCGCTATAACATCCATCATGTGGATGGTGCCAGCCCCTTTAAAACCTTTGATTTTCTAGGTCCCAGCGAGCAAATAACACAGCGCTTCAATCTGCGCTCAAAACATTTTGCAGGCACCTTGTTTCAAGGAAGCTACGACTTAAAAACCGATCAGTTTTCAAGGCTCTCCTCTTTTTTACAATTTCGAAACCAATGGAAGGACTGGCCCTATCGTCTGGGCCTGAGAACCATCTATCGCCCAGGGATATCGTCAAGTTTTAGTGGCTGGAGCCTGGATCGGTTCTTTCTTAGCGGCAACTTGCGCCGAGGAGAGGGTTTTAAAACCAGCCTCAGGGGGCAGTATTCCAATCTTAGAGGTCGCTGGGAGAGCTTTTCGCATTCCGTTGATTTTCTTTTGATGAACCAAAACAAAATCAGCCTCGACAGTCATTACAACCCGCTCAGCGATGAGTTCACACGGTTATCTCTCGGACTCATCCGCGATCTGCATTGTTTGGAAGGGCGTTTGGACTGGGATTTCAAACAAAAGGAACTCGAAGTACAGCTCTACCTAAAGCAGGGCAGCGGAGACGGACTGGGACTCAGTTTTGATTATCAAGACCAGCTCAGTGTAAGGTCAGACCTTCCAGGGATTGATCGATATTAAGGGGGAAAGGAATCAGAGGGAGCAGGGGAATCAAAGGAATTCGAGGAATTAAGAAAAAGATGGATCCCCCGATTGGGTCCCCCGGTCAAAATGTCGTAAAAACTCTTTTTCGTGTTTTTCGTGGTTAAAATAGAATTTAGGTAGATTATGGCAACTAAGAAAGCTACTAAAAAAGAACTCTCGGCTCGTCAGAAAATTGCTATTTTTTTGATGTTTCTGGGACCAGACCTTTCGCGTGATATCGTGAAACTGCTCTCGGAAGAAGAAATGGAATCCATTGCGGTGGAAATCGCAAGAATCCGTAAGGTGGAGCAAGAGGACCGTGATCTTGTTGTCGAAGAATTCTACACCGTGCTCAAGGCCCAGGAGTATGTCACCCAGGGCGGTGTATCTGCCGCTCGAGACTTTCTCATAAGCGCAGTGGGCGATGAGATGGCTGAAAACATCATCTCAAAACTTACCTCCAGTCTGGAGGTCCAGCCTTTTGATCTTATTCGGGCCGCCGACCCAGAGCACCTTAAGAACTTTATTTCCGGGGAGCATCCGCAGACGATCGCTTTGATTCTGGCTTATCTTCAACCCGAAAAAGCGGCGATTATTATGGCCTCTTTCGCTCCCGAAGTTCAGGTTGAAGCGGCGCGGCGTATGGCGCAAATGGATAGGACTTCACCCGAGATCGTGCGCGATGTCGAAGCGATTTTGGAGAAAAAGCTAGCTACTGTGGCCTCTTCGGATTACACTTCCGTTGGGGGAATTGACGCCCTGGTGGAAATTATTAACCAGGTCGATCGCGGTACAGAAAAGGCCATTATTGAGAACCTTGAGATTCAAAACCCAGACCTGGCGGAAGATATCAAGAAGCGTATGTTCGTTTTTGAGGATCTTAATGTACTCGATGACCGGGGTATGCAGAGGGTTCTTAAAGAAGTAGACTCCAAAGACCTCGGCTTGGCCCTTAAGGGGGCTTCAGACGATGTGCGCAATAAATTCCTGAAAAACATGTCCAAGAGAGCCGCGCAGATGCTCCAAGACGAGATGATTTTCATGGGGCCGGTACGAATTAAAGACGTGGAAGAGGCCCAGCAAAAAATCGTTAGCGTGGTTCGTGGTCTTGAGGAAAGTGGAGATATCGTTGTATCTCGCGGTGGAGAAGACGAACTGATTACCTAGGGAATCATTGTAGGAGGTTGCCGGTTCGGATATAATGGCGCGGCCATTATGCGTATACAAGAACTGCAACAGAGCTTAAACCATAGTGAGGAGGCTGAGCGTCATAAAGCCCTCTCCGACACCCTGGCCCTCGGTAGCCACGAAGCCTACGGGCTTCTCATGTACGCGGCCCATAATCATTTCTCACCTGAAACACGCGCCAAGGCCCGCAAAGCCTCTCTAATTCTTCAAAAAGCACTCTTTGGCGAACCCGTATCTGAGCAAAGTCAATTTTCGAAAGAAGAAGAAGCTCTTTTACAAGCCCTGCCAGCAATGGAAACGGAGCCTCTCAAAGAGGGCCTTAAAACACTGGCTCAATTTGAAAACCCCGAGCTTTTAACACCCCTTGCCAAAATACTCAGTCGCGAACAAAATCCCGAAAATCTGCCTTTTCTAATCCTGACTTGCGCCAAACTTGGCAAGGAAGCTGCCGCGCCTTATATCACCAGCTATTTACGCTCAGGAAATGAAAATATTCGCGCCGCAGTCATTCGTGGGCTCGGAGCCTATCCCGGGAAGGACACAACCCTCCTGCTTGTACGCTTCGCTTTGGACCCTTCTCCCATGGTCAGAAAAGAAGCCCTCAAAGGCTTGACCCGCGTCCCCCCGGATCAACTCAGCCAATGCTTTGAAACCATGAGCCAAATGCAAGACCCCTTCCATAAAGAAGCCATGATTTATGTCATCGCCAAGCTAGCTTTTGAGGCCGGCTTCCCCCTTTTGGAGCAACTCAAGTCTGAAGGCTGTGAGGCGATTGCGGAAAAGGCGGATCAGGCATTAAAAACCTTTGAGTCGCGCGGAGTCCATCCTGCACAAGACTTGGAGTTTGAAATCGAAACCACGGCTGTAGATGTCCTCGAGGAGGAAGGCCCCGAGGCTGAAGAGGCGGACGAGGAAGATGAAGGACCCGGCAATGCTGAACTCGACGAAAAAGAAGACCAATGCCTAAAGGCCATCATTCAAGGCGAAACAGAAGCGGCCATTCGGGCGATCTTTAACCTGATTGAAATTTCACGCCTCTCAAGACTGGATGAAATTCCAGACTCCATTTTGGAAAAAGGCCCCAAGAAGGTGCTAGCCACACTAGCTATGGCCATGGCACAGAGCAAAAATAAGATCCATGCGCCTTTTCTCAAATCCTGCCTGCAAGACAAGGATGAACGTGTTCAGGCCAATGCCATTGAGGCCCTGAGAATGCTGGGTTGTCTAGACCACAAAGAAGCGGTCTTACCCTTGATCAGCTCGTCAAATCCCCGCATTCGTGCCAACGCCATTCTTTTCCTGCACCCAACGGGGCTTACGGATACAGCCTTTGAATTGAGTTCGATGCTAGCTTCACGCAGCGATAATTTTAAACTCAGTGCGATCTACGCTATTTTAGAAATTTTTGAACCCGAATTAATCCCACTTCTCGATGCTCCTATGGATTCCCCTAACCCCAAGGTTAGCAATAAAGCCATCGAGACTCTAAAGATGTTTGTCCAAGACGGTCATGCACAAGCCATTGAATTGGCAGAGCGCTGGAATATTTTGGAGGAACTGAGTTTTGAGGAACCCTCTGAATCTGAGATAGAAGATGAAGAAAATGCAGAAGACGAGGGAGAAGGGTCCAAGGGGGGGGAAGATTCAAGCAAAGATTCAAAACCTGCGGATTTAGAGCCATCCTCCGTAGAGCCCCCGACTCAAAACAATCCACTCCAAAAAGGTCTGACAAAAATAAAGGGTCTTTTTAAAAACCTGAATTCAAAAAAATAAAGGAACTCTCATGTTAGTAAAGCTACTGATAGCCATTTTCGCAGTTTATAACCTGAGCGCTGAAGCTCCCACAGCTTCGCGCTCTCCCAAGCTCTCATTTCCAGCCAAGGCTTCTGAGAGGACAATTCTATTCTATCTGGGCTATCCAAAGATGAAATTCAATGCAAAAGGAAACCTCGACCTTAGCATGAAAACCAGGGTTCCCAGCATTGCCGGAAGTTTGTATTATGGGCATTTTCACCCGCATCAGAATTTCCCCGTTCCCCGCTACCGCTATCATTTAAAGGAAAAAATCTCTCCTAAGGGCACCGAGAAAGCCCTGAATCATCATTTTCAAATTCCTTTTGGTGGGAAAAGCTCCAAATCACCGGAAAAGAAAAAATATGATGCTCCCGGAGTGCGCCATCAGGGGGGAGTCATTCCCTTACGTTTTGAGTATTACAACCCCAGAAAACAAGCCAGCGAACTCTTCGAAACCAGCTTCAGATATTATAAAAACTCTACGGGTAAGCGTTCTATTGAGCCCCACATCATCGCGGGTCCTTATTTTGACACCCCTGGGGCCGGACAGGTCTCGATTAGTTTCCAGATGGATCGCCCCATAGCCGGAAGAGTGATCTTGAGGCGTAAAGGGGCCGCCAAAACCCAGGCTTATGGCTTTAAAGCCTCAATGCATCCTGAAATTCATATTGAAGGGCTCACTGAAGGGGGACGTTATACCTACCAGGTCCAAATCCCAAACCCGGATCACGGCAACGGGGGTTCGTATTATAGCTACCCAGAGACCGAAATTCGTGTTCCCGGTTCAGATTTTAAGCCTTTTTCCTTCGCCTGCATGTCCGATAGCCGAGCAGGTCATGGCGGCGGAGAGTTTAATATTCAGGGCACCAATACCCGTAGCATTAAAAAACTGATGCGAGCCGCCTATGATCGCGGGGCTGATTTCATCTTTTTCCCGGGGGATCTCATTGATGGATACACCACGAT
>CAZRLV010000011.1:0-3855 GCA_964600955.1 uncultured bacterium | reverse complement strand
AATGGCCTGGAAAAAAGCGGTTAGCCCTGTGCATCGGCGTATCCCCATTTTCGAGGGGATGGGAAACCATGAGGCTTTGATGAAGCGCTATGTCGTGGATCGCGAGGCCCCCATTCAACCGCTAAAATATGGGAGTTTTTCTATTTCCGACCCTGAAAACCCCCCGGAAGAGATTTTCGCCAGTCATTTTGTAAACCCAGAAAATGGCCCCAAATCAGAAGGATTTGATTCCCCGCCCTATGGCGAAACCGTCTATTCGGTTGTTTTAAACGGGGTGGGGTTTATCATGATCAATACTAATTATTGGTATGTTTCTGACCCGGAAACTCTGGGCGGAAACCTTGAAGGTTATGTGATGGACCGTCAGATGGCCTGGATTGAAAAACAGATCAAAGCCTGGGACCAAAACCCCAGGGTTCGCTATGCTTTTCTCTTTGGACATGAACCCAGCTTTCCGAACTCCGTGCATTATAAAGACGCCATGTATTACAGCGGAGGTCTTCCGGAGAAAAACGGAGGCTTTGACCGCGCCTTTGTGATAAAGCGCCGCGATCGATTCTGGAGGGCCTTGTCTTCAAGTCCTAAAATGGTTTTTGCGATGTTTGGTGACGAACATAATTATTCGCGAACCCTGATTCCCGAAAATCAGAAAAAAGGGTTTAAGTATCCGGTTTGGCAGCTCATCTCCGGGGGTGTTGGGGCGCCTTATTATTCCGATGTAACCAACCTTCCCTGGTCTTCTCAAGTGCGCTTTATTGACTGGAAGCAAAACTTTTTGCATATCAGTGTCAAGCGTGACGGAGTCTGGCTTCAAGCCCTGTCATCCACGGGTGAAATCATGGAGAGCGTGAAACTAAGGGACGCGAAAGATTCATGACCTCTCTCGAACATTTACAATCGCAGGGGATCTTTTCGCAAACCAGCGATCCCGAGCTCTTGACCGGGTCTAGAAAACACCGCTTTTATTGCGGTTTTGATCCCACGGCCCCTTCCCTGCATGTGGGCAATCTTTTCGTTTTGATCACCATGGAAAAACTGCAAAAGCTGGGTCACACCCCCATAGCTGTTATTGGGGGCGCCACGGGAATGATCGGCGACCCTTCAGGAAAATCCAAAGAAAGGGTTTTGCTCGATTCAGAAGCCCTTGAAAAAAATATTGCTGGGATCAAAGCTCAGATTGGCGAATTTATTAATGTCCGTGCGGGCGGCCTGATTTTGAATAATCTCGATTGGATCGGAAAATTTTCTTTGATTGAGTTTTTAAGAGATGTGGGTAAATCATTTCGGGTTACAGAAATGCTGGCCAAAGACTCGGTTAAAAACCGCATTCAGTCTGATGAAGGAATTTCCTTTACCGAATTTAGCTACCAGATGCTGCAAGCCTATGATTTTCTTTATCTGCGGCAAAATCAAAACTGTAGTCTGCAACTTGGCGGCGCTGACCAATGGGGGAATATCTGCGCCGGAATCTCTCTGGTGCGCAAGCAAAGCGGCGACGAAGTCTATGGTTTGACCCTGCCTCTAATTGAGTCTTCCAGCGGACAGAAATTTGGTAAAACCGAAAGCGGCAATATCTGGCTAGACCCTATACGCACCCCTCCCTATGAATTCTACCAGTTTTGGATTCAAACACCCGATGAATCGGTGATTTCCTACCTGCGTTATTTTACGCACCTGAGCCCAAAGGAAATCGCAGAGCTTGAGACTGAACTCAGAGAGAACCCTGGACAACGTGAAGCCGCCAGACGCCTAGCCCTGGAGGTCACCCGTCGCGTGCATGGCGAAGATCAGGCCAAAAAGGCTGTGCAAGCCTCTAAAGTTCTTTTTGGAGGTTCTGTCGAGGGGTTAACCGATCATGATCTCTTAGCGATCTTTCGCGATGTCCCCTCCTTGATCTACCCGGTTGAAAAACTGGACCCGGGCAATTTTTGTCTGCTGGATTTGCTCTTGGATCTGGAATTGATCAAATCCAAGGGACAGGGGCGCAGGCTGATTGAACAGGGGGGGGTTTATCTCAATAACCAACGTGTAACTGATGCAGGCCTGGCAATTTGCAGAAAAAATCTTGCCGGAGAATCCACTTTGATTTTGCGCAGCGGGAAAAAGAAATACGCTCTGGCTCAATTTGAAAGTCCGGGCAAAAAGGAGGCAAAATCATGAATCATCCCCTCGGTAAACTGCTTTATGATTCGGGGGTTCTACAATTCACCCCCAAAGAGATTGGCGTAGATTTCACAAAAATTTTCGCAAGACCCTCTTGGATGCGACTACTGGCCAATCATGCCGCCAAAGACCTCGAGGACTATGCCATTGACTCCCTCTCGGGAAATGAAGACACCCTCGTTTATGCCATGCTTTGCGGTGAGTCGCTTGCCCTGCCCATTCAATACCTGCGACATAACCGTCTGAGTCAGCTCAAACAGCCGATCAAACGCTGCATCCACCTAACCCTGATGACTCCTGATTACGAGGAGATCAATTCCCTGGTGCAAGAGTTTAATCATTGCCAGATTGAACTTGTGGGGATCTATTCCTTGCTTGGGGCTAGGGATGTGGAAACGACCATCCGACTGCTGAATCTGGTCAAACTAAAAGACATTTTGGAAACCTATCGCCAGATTCATCTCATTACAGAGGACGAATTAAAGCTCTATCTAGAGCAGATGAACCCGGAAGTGAAGTGATTTTGGGAGAAGGAAGCAAAGGTAACAAAGAAATCAGAGGGAGTATAGGAAGGGGAACCAATAAGAGCAGTGAAATGAGGGAAGAGAAAGATGGATTTTGGGTCGAGACAGAGAATAACTGAAACGAGCGTCATCCTCCTGTCATCCTCCGGCTTGACCGGGGGATCCATCTTCTCTTAAACTCCCCCTGATTCCTATGATTCCTCTGTTCCCTATCTTCAATCTCCTCTTTCTTCTCTCTTCCACGGCTTTCTGTCTTGAGGTCACCTGGTATGGGCATTCGGCTTTTCAGTTAAAAGGGGCTGGGGGCACCACGGTATTGGTGGACCCCTGGATTACCAATCTTAAAAACCCCGAGGGTCCTGAGATTCTAAAAGCCTTGAAGAAAGTGGATTTCATTTTGCTATCGCATGGCCATGGAGATCACCTGGGTAACACTCCTGAACTTCTCAAGCAAACCCAGGCTAAGATCATCACCAGTTATTCTCTCGCTAATCAGCTCACACACCAGCTTAAAATCCCCCCCAATCGTATTCCACAAGATCTGGTGGGAGATGCTGGAGGCGAGATTCAGGTCAATGATGAACTACGCATCATCTTCACTCAGGCACGCCATTCCTCAGAATTATTGAGTGTAGACGGATCTTTGCTCTATGCCGGACCTTCGCTGGGGTTTATTCTCAAATTCAAAGAAGGTAAAACCATCTACCATAGCGGGGACACCGACCTTTTTCTAGACTTACGGCTCATTCCAGTTTTTCACCCCATTGACCTTTTTTTAGTTTGTATCGGGGGACGCTTCACCATGGGACCGCAAAAAGCGGCTTTGGCCACGGTCATGGTCAAACCCAAGACCGTGATTCCCATGCATTATGGCACCTACGCCCTGCTCCAGGGAACCCCCGAAGACTTTCAACGCGAACTCGAACTAGCAGAATTCAAAGGCGAAATCCAAATCCCAGCCATGAATCAGGTTTATGAGTATGAAGCGCAAGAAAGTCAGGAAGAGTGAACTACGAAAAACACGAATTTAGCCCACTATAGATTCCGTCATTGTGGACCAAGGTCCGCAATCCACCTTCCTCTTATCTTCAATAATTCGTGCCTAACCAAGGCTTTCGACCTTTTGAATCGGGATAGGTAAGCCCTTGCGGGCTTTCCCCCCCACACC
>CAZRLV010000010.1:0-21927 GCA_964600955.1 uncultured bacterium | reverse complement strand
CTTACTTGGACGTTGAGTCCAATGGAGTTTGAGAACGAGCAAGCCCTGAAAAAGGCTGCTTAATAAAATGTCTATTTTTACTTGACCACGTCAGATCTGAATTTAGTTATGATGAAACTGAAAGCCCCATGCAAGCAAAAGAATCAACACTTACCGTTCTTACCGTGTCTCACGGCCATGGTTCCCTGCTTCTCGATCTTCTAGAGAGTCTGGAATCAATCACTGATCCCAGTCTGCAATGGCTCTGTCTTCTTAATATTCCTGAAGAAAAGCAAATCCGAGATCGCCTTTTCAAAACCGGGGTTCCCCTGGAGATTCTGGAAAACGACCACCCCAAGGGCCTGGCCTTCAATCTAAACAAACTCCTTAAAAAAACGACAACCGAGTCCTTCCTGATTGTAAATCCAGATGTGGTGCTCCCCCCAGACAATCTGAAAATCTGCCAGGACTTCATGCATCAATCCGGGTCTGACCTAATCACCTGCCCCTCGCTTGATTTATATGGAAACCCCCTGGTCAATATCCGCTATTTTCCCACACCGTCTTCGCTTCTCAAGGAGCGCTTGATTGCAACAGACGCCAGATTCCGTCAACAGCAGGAAATTCTCTCTGGCAACTGCAGGCGTTCCTTCTGGTTTCAGGGATCTTACCTGATGGGAAAAACAGAAACGGCCAGAAGCATAGGATTTAACGAAATCTACCCCCTGTACTTTGAAGATGTGGAGTTTTGCGCTAACTACTGGAAAAGAGATCTAAAATTATCCATTTGCCAAGCAACACACTTCAAGCATCACTTCATGCGAAAAAGTAGTCAGATTTTCTCAAGGGAAATGCTCCTGCACTGCATCTCAGCCTGGCGCTACTTCACCGGTTCTGGGGTGAGATAAATCTCAAGCTAGAGCCCCATGCGCGAAAAGTCTATTTTTGGAAAATAACGGATGAGTTGTTTGACGCGATGGCATTGATCTGGCGACAAAACCTCCTGCCCCCGGCCCTCCACGCCTTTATTGAAACGTGTAGACTCCTTGGAGGGCGCATCTTCCAAAGCCCTGGAAATCTCCTCATGCGACTTTTCAATTTTGTAGGAATCCAGAATCCTTTTAAATAGTGCAGGCGGATCCTTGATAAACTCCTCGTAGGTTGTCCACAGGAGATCTAAATTAAAGCGGGCATCGAATTCGGCCCAGGAAACATGGAAGTGGATATACCAGGGACAAACATGGTCAATGATGAAATCAAATTTCTCCTGTTCCGGTAGCGTCCTGAATTGATCGGTAATAAAAGCCATGGAGTTATCGGGGTCCACCAGGACTTCCTGAAACTCTTTAAAGCTGATAATGGCGTCAAAAATATTGCGCGTATGAACCACAGGCTTGATGGCAAATAAATGCATCAGTTCCAGATTTGCCAGATTCGCACGCAAATG
Organism: uncultured bacterium; assembly: GCA_964600955.1. Classification (GTDB taxonomy): domain Bacteria; phylum Muiribacteriota; class UBA6191; order UBA6191; family UBA6191; genus CAZRLV01. The sequence goes on along the minus strand of CAZRLV010000010.1, from coordinate 20,501 downwards.
ATGCTGGGCAATCACAGGCCTGAAAAGGTTTTGTGACAGGCGGGCCAAATCAAGCTGCTGCTCACTGCGCCCCTCGGATGAAACCAGGACGGCCAGATCAAAGCCTGTGATTTTAGAGAGGGTCTTGGTGATATAGGTTGAAGCACTTTTGGGAAAGCAGGTAAATAGCAGGGTCTCTGTACAAAAAGGCTGAAGTTTTTCTTTAATCGCATTGCGGTTGAAATAGATCCCGTTATGATCCATGGGTTCTGTAGCTACGGCGGCAAGAATGGACTGCCAGGTCGGGTTTTGATTCACTCTGGCTCCTGCTCTTCTGGGCCCTTAAGCTTGATTCTACCTGGAGTGCAGGCTACGCCTGTCCCCTGCATACGAGTGGAATAAACTGAGATCTCGTATTTTTTATCATGATGATCATAGGCCCCGCCTGTAACCATGGAGGTATATTCATCCGGCCAAACGGAAATGCTTACATAATAGAGTGAGGCCAAAAGAGTCAAGGAATCAATTTCCAAAACCACCGTGGCCTCCCCCTGGGGGAGATTAAAAACTGCATCGTGGCGAAAATTATTGGTGGCGCTGACCAGAAGACTGTCGTTGCGGAAAAATTCGAATCGAAATAAAGGGCTTTCAACGACCTCACCCGTTACCTCTACGGTGACCTCGATTTTAATGGACTCTCCTGTGCTAAAATGACTGGTTTCCATGCCTTCTGAATTTAGAAACCTCACGGTGCGAATAAAAAGTCTTTCATGAGGATCCACAGGCGGAGTTTCTTTATCTCGTCCAGGGTATGAGCGCGTAAACAATCCCTTTTTCTCCGCCTCTTGCATATAAAAAGCCAAAACCTCCTCAGCACTGCCCTGCCTCAGAGTTTTGCCCTTATCGAGAAGAATAATCTCACTGCAAAGGCAGGCAATCTCATCGAGATTATGCGAACTGATTAACACAGATCTTCCCTGCTCTATATAGTCACTTAAACGAGCCAGGCATTTTCTTTGAAAAGCAAAATCTCCTACGGCCATCACTTCATCAATGACCAGAAAATCAAAATCCTGGAAGAGAACATAGGAGATCCCGAGTCTCATTCGCATCCCAGCCGAATACTCGCGCACGGGACGGTGAAAAAAATCGGAGATTTCAGAAAACTCCTCAATCAATCCCATGCGCTCCTCAAGTTCTTTGTCCGATTTTCCATGACAGGCATTCATCATGAAAAGATTCTCAAATCCGCTGAAATCAGGATGAAAGAAAATATTGAGATCCAAAACCCCCATCATGGACTCAGGCACCTTGATCTCTCCGCTTATTGGCTCAACAACACCGAGAACGGCTTTGAGCAGTGAACTTTTTCCTGAGCCATTGGAACCAATCACACCTAGAGCCGATCCGGGAGGAATGCAAAAAGAAACGGGGTCCATCAACCAGGAAGTTTCCTTCTGGGCTTCGTCTGACTGGGAGAGCAACGTCCCCGCAAAACGTGGGGATTCGTAGGAAATAGATAGATTATTAACTTCAACCCGTGACATGGGACTCCCAAGCTCCTAATGTCTTATTCTGAGGAGCCGTTGCAGTCCTCTCGACTTAGAACAGAGCTCTTATTATATCGGAGCGGGGAGTCAATCTTGTTTGCTCTCCATCTCCTTTAAGAAGGATGCCTCTTCCTGCAAAACTGTTGCCACAGATTCCTGCTCCTGAATGAGCTTAAGATAAGACGCAACCTCGGGCCATTTTTGGGAATCCACCTCTAACCCAGCCATCATAGCATTGCGAACCTGGGTAAAAACGGCTATATCTGCCAAAGTCATGGAAGAGCCGACCAAAAAAGGCTGTTTTCCCAGCTGGGTACTCAAATAGGAGAAAATCCTGGGCACATCCTCCTTGAAGGCCGCCTGAACCTTGTCCTCATCTGGCTTTTGCTTCATTAAAATAGGCTTTACCCAGCGCTCAAAGAAAATATCACCACCAAAGACTCGTACACATTCCGAGTCTGCGTACTCCTCAAACCAGACTGTTTGGGCCCTGAGTTTGGGGTCTTCGGGAATGAGGCGTGGATTAGCAACGATTCCCTCAAGATAAGTACAAATGGCTGAAGAATCGGGCAAAATAAAATCACCGTCTTCCAAACAAGGAATTTTACCCAGAGGATGCAGTCGCTCACGATATTCACCGCCAGTTTCCAAGGGGCTGATTTCATTAGCCTCAAACGGGATCCCCTTTGCGGTCAACACAATCCAGACTTTACGAACAAACGGGGACAGTCGGACACCATGGATCTTCAGCATAAGATTCTCCTTTGTTATAGATCATCCATCCTAGAGCGCACCGTATTAAAGGTCAAGGTCAGAAAGACAGGCAGAAGGTTACTAGAAATGCTAAAATTCCTTTCGTGATCGCCCTTGCTTTTTCCTCTCAAGACTCTAAGATTGCTTCGCAGCGCATCCAGACAATCCAATCTTATCTTGAGCTTCATAATCGATCCGTCGCTTTAGTCCCGATTGCGAATTCTGATTCGATTCAAGAAACGGTCCGGGATTGTCTGAAAGATCAAAAACCAGATATTGTTGCTGGCTTTGGAGAGGACTCGTTATTCCATGAAATCTCACAGGTTCTAGCGTTTAAAGAAGTTGCACTCGGTGTAATTCCCAGTAGTTCGCAAAGCCTCATAGCCCAGGAGCTGGGAATTCCCACCGAAGAAGAAGAAGCTTGTGAAATCTTGATCTCTTCAAACCCCACACCCCTTTCCATCGGAGAGGTCGCATTCACAGATTCAGACAAAAAACGGTTTTTCCTGCAAATGGCAGGCGTGGGCCTCGATGCAAAAGTACTAAAAGAGTCCAACACAAATCTTCAAAAGCTGCTTGGCAAGGGGGCTCTTGCTTTTGAAACCCTGCGAAATATCGTCTTTGAGGATCAGGATAATTTTGATATCCATAGCGATAGCGAAACCTATGTCGGCAGCTCCCTAGTTCTCTCAAATATGCGAAATTATGCGGGCTCTCTAAGCCTGACTCCTGAAAGCGACCCCATGGGAGCAGACTTTCATGGCTTTCTTTTTAAAAGCAAGGAGCGTCAAGCTTTACTTCGATTCCTTCTCAATCTCGCCCGAGGGAAACACATGAAAATGAAAGAAGCAGAGTCCTTCCACACGCGTGAAATCAAAGTCTACCGCAAAGGCACCCCTGTTCAAATTGATGGTGTCTACCGCGGTGATACTCCCGTTGAAATCCACCACCACAAAGAAGCCCTGCCGGTCATTCTGCCAAAAAAGTCTGAAGAGTAAAATTAGGAACCTACAAAAGGAAGGAACTAAAGAACTATCGGAATCATCGGAATGGGGAACCCAATTCACTCATTTTCCGACTTGATCGGGGGATCCATCTTTGAAGAAAGGCTGTAAGGCTGAAGGGGTTTAGGCTGTAAGGTTTTGAAATGCAAGAAGCCAACCGTTGCCTCTTCTCTTACCTTAAAGCCTATAGCCTAGCTACCTTATAACCTTTCCCTCACCTTTTGACTGGATCCCCCGGTCAAGCCGTAGAATGACGAGTGTTATGGAGGGCCCCATCTTCGACTTTTCTTTCTCTTTACCTTCCTCTAGTTCTTCAGTTCCGATAGTTCTATAGTGCTTGGGCTCCTATAAATCCTTTTCTAGGAAATTCAAAAGGTCTTCGTTGCTTTGCATGGACTGAATGGCTGACCGAATCTCCTCGTAGTTCTCAAAACTTTGAAAATAAGCCGGTAGGGATTTTCGAACTCGAAGGTAGAGGCGGGGAATGCCCCTTGTATATTTAAGCTGAAACCTAAAATGCAAAACTGCTGCCTGAATGATCTCTGAACGCGAAGGTTTGGTAGGCTGTCCTGCGCCTAAGGCTAAATCTTTAAACTGCGTGAAAATCCAGGGGTTGCCGATAGCCCCTCTGCCGATCATGATTCCATCGCAACCGGTGAGTTCAAACATTTTGATCCCCTGCTTAATATTTAGAATATCTCCGTTTCCGATCACCGGGATGTTTACAGCTTCCTTAACTTTGCGAATCTGCGACCAGTCGGCTCCCCCAGTGAACCCCTGAGTCCTGGTTCTAGGGTGCAGGGTAATGGCTGAAGCACCACCTGATTCCACGGCCTTTGCGATCTCGACACAGTTTTCCTCGCCGTGATCGGGACCCGATCTCATCTTTACGGTTACAGGAATATCTGCCCCCTCTACCATAGCCCGCACCACTTCGCAGGCCTTTTTGGGGTCTCTCATCAGGGCAGATCCATACCCTGATCGGGAAATTTTTTTCACCGGACAACCCATATTGAGGTCCAGAAAATCTGGTTTGGCCAGGGCTGAAATTTTGCTTGCAGCTTCTTTAAGAATCTCAGACTCTGCGCCAAAAACCTGAACTCCAGTGCAAATCCTATCGATCTGCATGGGAAGATAGGTCAGGGTACGCTCATTTTTTTCAATGACCCCCTGGGCAGAAACCATTTCGGTCACACTGGAACCAGCTCCAAACTCATGATATAACCTGCGCGTGCCTTCATCCGAATATCCAGCCATAGGTGCTGCCAAGACGGGTGGGGAAATCCTGAGATCCCCAAGTTGAAGAAATGCGGGAAGCTTTGAAACCTTTTGCGTCATATCCCGTATTATATCTTGGGAAGAACTCCATAGCCCCATGATGCGGGTTTGGAGCGATATAAAAAATGAGGTTCCTGATGGATACAAATTTAAATCTGAAAATCATCCTGGTCTGTGGGTTACTGGCCCCTCTGCATGCCAACCACCACCAACCTCCACTGGCCGCTAATCCCCAGCAAGGCTATCAGCCTCAGCAGGGTTATCCTGGGCAGCAAGGCTACCAACCCCAGTCATCCGTGGAAATGGACCCGCAAATGATCGACAACCGTGATGCGGCTTTATTTATGCCAAGGAGAGATCCCAACACTTACGATGCCCCCGGAATTACCAATCCATTCAGCATTCGATCTCTAATGGAAAATGCCTCTTCCAAGGTATCTCCTCAAGAGCTTGAAGGACTGAGAACCGGTGTCCAGGCCTATGTTGACGGAAATATGGCTGACGCCAGAAAAACTTTTGCGCATGTCACCGAACAGTTTCCCGAAGGGATTGCCTCAGACCGGGCCTATCTGGGCCTGGCCAAAATAGAACGAGCCTATGGAGCTTATGATGTTTCGCGAAGAATCCTTGAAGCCGTGATTCGAAAAAACCGCGACTATGAGTCCATTATGCTGGCGCGCAGGTCTTATCGAGATCTCCAACAGGAAGTGTTTCACGCTACGAATGCCTCACGGTCCGAACTGGAAAACAGCTACTCAGTTTACGAACAGACCAGTTGGTGGAATCTATTTTCCAAAATCAAAAACTACAATCAGTACAAAACCGCAAAGACAAATTACGAGTCACTGCTCATCTCTTCCAAGCAGTTTGACCCGATTTTCTCCATGACTAATATTACAACTCCCATTCCAACCGGCAACCGTCCCATTCAGCAAGAGCCCATCGGTCTTCCCGGGCCATCTCCCCAAGAGCCCCCGGCTCAGGCCACGGGTGCCGAGGCGGTAAAAGGTGCATTTTCAACGGTTTTGCCCCAGGCTCAAAAGCCCCCGGCTTATATTCCGGCTCAGGCAACAGTTGTAACTGAAACGCCTGAACCAACTCCAATAGCTCAGGTTGAGCCCCCTGAACCTGAAACTTCAGCGCCAGCAACCACAGCGCCTGCCGCAGGCTCGACCAAGCCGGTTTCAGAATTGACCCTGGATGAAGCCAGAGAGCGCTATCTGAGCTTATATGAAGAGCTAAAGCAGGCTCTAAAGGGAGACGACCTGGAGCTTAAGCGTAAATTACAAGAGGAATACCGCAGAACTCTATTGCACTACAATCAGCTACGCGGAAAATAGTTTCCACTATAAAAAAAGCTTGCGACCCACGAGAGCAGAGCTAGAGTCAATGGCTTCAAGATCCGGGTCTGGGTCATCAAAGCGCTGGTTGATCTTGAAATGACACTGCCTTCTACAGCCGTGAATAGCCTCCTTTACGGCTGAGAATGACTGAGCCTGAAAAGAAATATTTTCCGGATTTTGAATCTCACAATGACATAGCTCAACCATGTTGGAAAAATAATGAACTGGCTGGTTTCTAAAGCACTCCGTCTCTTCGAGCAAAGACAGCGCCTGATTTTCTGATTCAGAAAGGCTCTGTAGATAGCTTTTCCAAAACACAATCTGATTGGGGTCATTGATCAGTTGATCTCTCTCTTTTGCAATATCCATTAAACGCTCGAAATATCGCTCTGAAAAACTAGTGAAGGGTTTGCCGCCAAAACGCGGTTGAATATCGCGAAACGAACTGACGCGCGCAGGCGTTTGCGTGCCCCACAACTGCAGGAGAATGGAATCCACCAAGCCCTGTATTTTCACATACTCGATGATTCGAAAAATCTCCTCGCTGTTTTGTTCTAGAATATGGGTGTAGAAGGCACAGCGCGTCTTTGTTTTGCGGCTCTTTATACCTTTGAAGCATTCCAAAACATCCGCTAGTTTCTCCCCGGGACGCAAAGACTCTTGAACCTCTGGCAAAAGCGATTCCACCCAAAACCCAAGGGTGTGGATTTTTGAAATTGAGAGACGTCGAATACTTTGCTCATCCACCAAATTAGCATTGGTGCACAAAAAAGTTCTCAGACCCAAGTCAGTGATGTAAACGGAAAACTCAGGAAGGTAAGGAGAAGAAATCGAGTGCGAACTTAAGCTGATATTACGAATCGAAGGATGCTGGGCAAGAAGGCGCTTGACCCATTCACGTGCAGCGCAATAACTGGAAGCGTCTTGTCCAAGGTGAATATTTGCGTTTTCAGGGGGGGCAAACACGCCAACCTCCACTTCAACTCTCTAGGACGGCTCCCTCCGATTAGTTTCTAACCAGTGGTCGTGGATCTTGCGATACATCTCGACCTTTTGGGGAACCTCGGTGGGAATTTTGAAATACCTTCTGACCTCTTCTTTAAGAATACTATCAAATTCCTCAGACGAGAAGAACTTCAGGCAGTTTTCCTCAAACTCATCGCCTAAACAATCCGCAACAAAGGTTTCAAACTGAGAGGTGCTGAAATGTCGATCAGCCAGCTCCTCATAATAGTTTAACTTCTCGCGATAGGACCATCCACGGGTCTCACCATCTTCCACGACCTGAAAATAGTCTTCCCAGTCATGACCAAAGTTTTTCTTTTTTCGCGCGGTACAAACTGAAAATAAAAGCCAACGCAAAGTATTTTTCACCAGGTCAGGAAAATGATAATGCAGAGAAACTAGCGAAGAATCCGGATAAGCATTTGCAAAGTCAATGGGATGCACTTCCCCGGACTCCATCACAAGGGACTCACAGGAATTATGATCCCAGCCGTAAAATGCGTTGATGAGTTTGCAGATCTGTATCAGTTCCCGTTTTTTACCCTCTGAAATGAAATCCATCTCGACAATTTTGTCATCACTGCGCAGATAGCGATCATGAGAGTATTTGGCATCAGGATTATAGTGCATGCACATCACCTGGGGACCCATGCCGACACAACGCACAAACTCCGAATACCCCTCGACCGCAGCTTGGAGATTCTGAGGCTTGGGACCCGATTTTTTATAGGCCTCTAAAAGCTCCTCAAGATTATTGACCTTTTGGACCCCCACCCAGCCCCCTCCATCCTGAGGTTTGAGATAGGCCGGGTAACCCACTTCTTCTCCGATCTCTGCCAGGTTAAACATCTCATACTGCGTAAAAACAAGATCCGGTGAAACTCGCGTCGAGAGTTCAAGTTCGCTATTGTCCTCCTGGGGAACCGCAAATGTCTTGGGAACCTTAAGACCCAGCTCAAACATATGACCGTAAGAAGTATTTTTGTTGATCCCAAAAAAAGCGCTCATATCATTGAGTAGATAGGTCTGGTGCGACACTCTTTGAAAAAAACTATTGTGATGGGGGTTCCAATGAGCCCCGCGATTGATGATGGCATCACAGGTGGTACGGGCTAGGAGAGTATTATAGGGTCGACAAACAATGCGGCGCGTCTTAATTCGATGAACCTGATCTGCAAAGCGTACTTCGAGCTCAAGAGAGTCGATCAGTTTTTCAAGAGTCGCGGGAAACGCAAAGGCATTCGGATCCATAATGCCAATGGTTTTTTCCACAACCTCCATCGTCTATTCCTCACCAACTTCATGAAAATACTCATCAGAATACTCATCGCCGTCTTCATCATTATCCATTTCTTCCATCTCAGACGAATAGAGCTGAGGCACCACAGCTTGACCGGCTTCGTCTAATTGTTCCTGAACAAACTGAGCCACGAGAGCTGACAGTTCTTCATCCATATCCAAAAGACCATCCTCGCAATAGGCTTCAAACCAACCATAGAGTTTCTCATCAAGTTCAAGTCCAATAGGGATTTTACTCATATCCAATTTGCTCCCGACTCCAGTTTATTACACTCTGTTCCAGCCCACAGGAAAGGCTGTCCTGAGTAATAAATCGACACTATCAGGAAAGAGTTTTAATCTCAGTGAGCTTTAAGTCTGGAACCAGAATTATAGTAGTCCGTCGTATTCCAGAGTTGGTGAAATCGTCTGCGCACAGATTCCTTTTTTTCATCGATGGGATAGCGGTAGGTTTGCCCTCCCTCCAGCCAGGTAACATAGAGTTCACCATTGGCTGCGAACAGCTGATCTGGATGGCCCTGCACCGAAATTCCCCTTCTTCGCTCGGCAGGTAAATAAACCTCCCAGAGTTTACGGTCTATATCGATATAAAAGAGATAGGGGCCAGAGGCCACCAGGGTCCGTACGGGTCTATCTGAAGCCAGATCTTCAAATTTTAGATCCTGATAACGCTGAACTTTTCCGCCGCGGCGCAAGACGAAAATATGATCTCCACCGCTGACCATCTGAATCCCTCCAGGAGCTTCACCCACCAATTCAATGAAATTATGGTAGGTGTGATAGCGATGAATTCTGCCCCAGGCATCCAGTAGAAAAATAACCTGATTGCGATAAGCCACCATGAGCTGAAGATTACGATTCAAAACCAGATTGGTAAATTCTCCATCTTTGAAACCCACCAATTCCCCAGACCGGCGTAAAAGAAAAATCTGCCCAGCCTGTGGCAAGATCTGAGCTGTGGGAACTTTGTCATCGATGAGTGTAAGGTAGGGATCTGAATATTGCCATACGGACCCGTCAGAGCGCAAAAGATAGAGTTTTCCAGCGGCCTCTTCAATTTGGATCATCTCTCCCGGAAGTTCCAGGGGAATAAACCCGGATTCACGACTGGCATAGACCACTCCATTTTGATGCAGAACATAGGTCTGCCCAGCACTGGAGCAAACATCCACTATATTTTGAACCCCCACCTGCTGCAACTCAGCGCTAAAAGCAGAGGGAAGCAAGACCAGAATACCCAAGAATACGAAAATTTGATGCGACATGAGTTCCCCTTCCAATTTACTAATACTGTAAACCGGCAGAAAATGTTTCCAAATTGAGAGATCAATCTGTAATTCCCTCCAAATTCAACCGAAAACCTTTTGTGAAGCCCTCAAACAAGACCCTAAATCACGACAAAAAAGGCAATTTATGAGAATTTTCCGTATTGGTCTCCTCTATTTTCAAGAGTCCTTTTCCAAAGAGCTTGAATTTCGCCTAAAGCAGATCCAACCCGCAAAAGACTCTCAAGGCGAGCCTATAAAACTTGAAATAGAGCATATTCCTATCTCGGAATACGACCTTGAGGGACCCCTTGAGTATGATCTCGTCCTGGATAGGGCCTCACATTTTTTTCCTCTGGCAAAATCCATGTTTATGATGATGGCCTATCGCGGCAACCACGTAATTAACAACCCGTTTAGCTTCCATTATTTTATCAGTCGCAAGGACATGGGTTATTTCATGGCGCATCAGCTTGGTGTGCATGTCCCTGAAACTTTTGTACTACCTATGAAGGAAACCCCTTTTTTCAAAAAAGAGGATTTCGTACATCACCGACACTTCAACTGGGGCCAAATCATCGAAAGAGTTGGGTTTCCCTGCTTTATAAAGCCCGCCAATGGCCGCGGTGCCCGCGGAGTCCACGAATGCTCGGATCCCGATGAACTTCTGGCTGCTTACGAGGACTCCGGAACTGAAGTCATGGTCGTACAATCCAAGGTGGATTCCCCCTATCCCTGGCAAGTGCGCTGTCTCTGTCTTGGCAAACAAATCATGATTACCAAGTATATCTTTCGTACTCAAGATCAATCCGAATACCTGGAAGACGATGATTTTCTAAGCCCGGAGGTCAAAGAACAGGTTATCAACCAGTCACGAGTCATCAATCGGGCCATGGGTTATGAAATGAACTCAGTGGAGTTCTACCTCGATCAGGACCACAAACCCTGGGCTATTGACTTCAATAACCCCATCCCAGATGGCCGCCTAGAGGCCCTGGGACCCTATTGGTACGAACGCTATCTCTGCGCCATGATGCAAATGCTCCTCGAAGCCAGCCAAGAACCTGAAAAACCAGCCTTCATTCCCAATGTGAACCCATACTCAGAAATCATCCGCATGGACTTAAGCCGCGAAGAGCGCTTCCAAAAAGCCCTGACTCTGGCTAATGAATACTATAGAGATTAAATTCTAGGGCATCAATTCCCCGTCGTGGTTGAGCGTAATCACGACAATCCAGGGGGTTTTAACAGAATGGTTCTGTCCGAAACTGCTGGTCACCAGACAAGCTATTGGCGTTTTGGTATAATTCCCTTGGGAATAGGAAAACTTATGCAAATCGCCAATCCAATTTATGATGTCATTTTCAAATACTTGTTGGATGACAATAAAATAGCCAAAAAGCTGATTTCACTCATCATCGATGAGGAAATCGAGACTCTTGAGCTAAAGCCTACTGAGATTCGTAGTGACCTGGCAACAAAACCCATTACGGTTTTACACATCGACTTCTCGGCCACCATAAAACTCCCAGATGGCAGTTTCAAGAAGATCATTATAGAGCTTCAAAAAGCTAAGTTTTTTACAGATATCCAGAGGTTTAGACGCTATCTGGGAAGCCAGTACGCAGACTCTTCCAACTCTTATGAAGAACACGGCAAAAAAGTCGCCATGCCAATCTTAAGCATCTATTTTTTGGGACATTATCTTGAAAAAACCAGGGTTCCAGTAGTACGGGTAAACCGGCAATATATTGATGTGGCCACCGGTGAAGTGATCCAAGAAAAAGACCCTTTTATTGAGGCACTGACCCATAACAGCATTGTAATTCAGATTCCAGCACTAAGAGAGCATCGAAGAAACAAGCTAGAAAAGGTTTTGTCTGTTTTTCATTCCAGCAAAGAGAAAAACCATTTGGTCAATATTTTGGAAGAAGAATACCCAAAGCAGTATCAAGCGGTGATTCGTCGTTTATTAAAAGCGGCGTCCGAACCCAAACTCAGGGAGTCCATGAATATAGAGGATGAGTATGTTGAAGAACTTGAATCCCTAGAGCGCACCATTGATAAAATCAGTGCTGAAAATGAAAAAATCAACGCTAAAGTGGATAAAATTAGTGCTGAAAAAGACAGGATTTTGCAGGTGGCAATTCAAGCCTTGATGGAAGCAAAAGGCATCAGCTTTGAACAAGCAAAGAAGCTCTTAACCTAGGACCGTGTCCATAGGCCCATGGGTTGAGTTTTTGTAGGATCGGGGACATACGAGAACCAACCGTTGTCATAGGTCCAAATTTTTTGCAAAGACCCTGCAATCAGGTTTTGAGCTAAATATGCATCAACTGGGGCGGAGGCTTCTGAAAGAGGCACTGTGATCAGGTTCCAACCTGGGCCCAAAGAGATCTCTCCACCTCGGACTGTTGCGGTAATCAGGGCTAAGAGCAGAACATGCCACAATTTGACCCTAATATGCACAATTAACATACCCGCATAACGAGCAAAATAACCCTAAAGCTAACACCACACTTATTGAAGTATAGTAACGAAATAACGTGACGTCAATGAGCAAAAACTGTATTGACATCGTAGCCAAGTTGTCTGGACGGTTTGCGCCCTTGGACAGGGAGAGGATGATGGAATTACCAACACCCGAGTACTCGAACAAATCGAAGTCTGTCGAAAGCTGGCGATTTTAATAGGACAGCCCTGCTCCCTACTAAAAAACTTGATTTTCCTACGAACCTTGTTCAAAATTAAATCCATTGCTATGATTAACCCGTATCAACCATCGTCAACGGAGCAATTCGAACATCTGAAGGGAAGTATATTCAATTTTGAAACAAATTCTCTGTGCCTGTATTGTGCATCTGACTTTGTGGCCCACAGACCTCAGGGCTTCTGACTTTAGTAAACCAATTACTTATGCAGGGTTTGGCTATATCACGAGCTTTAGCAGAAGTAAAAATCTATACCCGCATACAAACTCCATCAATCTAAACAACTTTCGCGAAAAATTGAGAAATGTCGTAAAGTCCGTCTCCCCTCCAAACTACAGCCTAAGCTTTGAGGCGCTTGATAATTCAAAAAGTGGGTATTGCTTAGCCATTGCTCTAGATAGAGAAGAACTGTCCGTAGAAAAAATTGGAAACGGGTATAAAATTGTTGCCGGCCTGGAAGCACAAATGATTGTATTCGACTTCTCTGAAAAGAAAATAATTGCTGTCTACCCTTTTGGAGTTCAGCTAACTGACTATAAGCAATCTAAGCCTTCAAATGATTACAGAAGGAGCTTGATTAAAGAGCTCTATATGGGAAGAAAGTTTAAATCGATCGACGGAAAAAAGTTAAATTTGATTAGCGAATTTACAAAACTCTTGGCTCGACAAAGCATTAAGCCAAATTATGCGTTTCATATGCAGGTAACGGAAGTTGAAATCGGTCCAAAAATTCGTATGTCTGGAAAAATCCCAGACTTTCTTACCAGTAGAAACTACATGGATTTTGAGCAGGTCATTGCTGAAATGTTTAACAAGAGATTTGCAACAGATAATCAAATAGGATTACTGCCCTACATCAGCAGGAAAAACAAAGCTCTAAGTTCTAAATTTGCTTCGTCTTCTGTAATAAAACGCACCATGGGATTGAAATTGAAAGACGGCAACTTTAACTTTGAAATTCCTGATGCAGACTATGGTATCCACCTCACACTTGATGGGTTGAAGAAGTTTGAGTATGGTAAAGGAACCCAACACGCAGCTAAATATGAAAGCTACAAGAATTATGCCTACGCCTGCCAATTCGATATTGAAGTTAAAGATCCAATAAACCCAAGTCAAAAAGTTTATTTCAAGGGGAAAATTAAGTCTGTTTATACCAAACAGCAATCCAAAGGCAGCAGACATTCAGATTGGACCTGGTTTTACTACTCGATGCTCAATGCTATTTCTGACTTAAGTGTGAACATAAAAGAAATCGGGACAAAAGCACATGATCAATGGATAAAAAATTATACGAAAAATGTAAGCCGGAGAGAAATGAAAAAACTGGCTTCAATTATCGGAAAGTGTAAATAAAGTGAGAAAAGTATGAACTATGCGATAATATTTTCTTTGGTTCTAGGCCTCTGGTTCACTGGCGGTGTTGAGGCTACGCGCGGAAGCTCCAAAATAAAAATATTTGCAAAACCAAGGAAAACGGTAAATCGAAGTGATCGTGATAGAGCTATAGCTACCGCAAAGCTAAGTGCATTACAGAACTTTGTTGAACAAGAGCTAGAACTACCAGATAAGAACGCTTTCTATGAGCAGGAAGCAAAAATTACAGCAAACATTGAGAAATATATTTTGAACACCAAAGTCCTCAATGAAAATTATAATCGCTCAATGAAGACCTTTTCCATTCTTGTAAATTTGCAATTTTCAAGAGATCGCCTTCTCAAGGCAATCAGGCATCAAGTTGTTCGCAGAAGTGATGGTAAAACCAGACATGCTCTTTCCAGCCGACTTGTGGCACTTTATTTTGTTCGAAAAATATCTAAAACAAATCACCGTACGGTTAAGACAAAAGATGTTCGTAAATCAAGAGTTACTGAGCGGGGTTACGATGATGAAGAAGTTACTAACCCCGGAGTCGCATTTTCTTCGCAAACAAATAGAAAGGCAGAGTCTGGGCATTACTCCAAAAAAATCACTGAATCATCCCTAGACCTCTGCCGCAATAAAAAACCCACCACTCTACAATCCACAATAAATGAGGCTTTTTCGAATCATGGCTTTAAAACCATCGCTCCAGGTGGGAGAAGGTTAAAAAGAAAGTCCAATAATATCTATGACTACAAGTCTTACATGAAAGAATGGATTTGTGAGTTTGTTTCTCAAAGGGACGACTGCGGATTTGAAGACATGAAGGAAGATATTAAAGATGGGCTTAGGGAAGCCGGAATTCAGTTTGTTTCTTTCGCTACGTTAAGCATTTACCAGGAAACTGAAGACGAAGATTCCGGCCTTCCCTCTATTGACATCAGAGCTGAATCGGAAATTTTTGACCTGCGCAATGAATGGCCAGAGCAAATAGCTGGGGCTACTGCGAACACTAACGGCGTGGGACGTGACTACAACTCCGCTCGTGATTCAGCACTACATAGTTTAGGAAAGTCCGTAGTGGACAAACTAGTCAGCCAGCTGGCTGGCAAAGGAATAAAGTTCTAACACAAATTATTACTTAGGAGAAAAAAATGTACCGGCTTAAAACAATTATTTTACTGATTATATGCGTACTCTTTGCTCACCAGACTGAGCACGCTTTTGGACTTGGAGGAATGTTAAAAAAGAAACTTCCCTTCGGAAATAATAGAAGTTCCTCAAAAGATTTTTCTTCACATCAGAGGGATATTGTTCAGCAACTGGCTGGAGCTCTGAAATCTGTAAATAAGGCAATAGTAATCTTAGCAGAGGTTTACGGGTTAAAGGAACTTGCCCGATCCAAATACATTCAAGCCCGCGAACTCGACCCTAATGACCAAGGTGCTATGGAATCTACGATGGGAGCTACAGCAGAAGCACTAGAAACCATTCAAAAGACACAACAAGCGGGGCAGACCTATGATAAAAAAGCACGAAGAAAAGCACGAAAGGCACGAACACATCTGACAAACGGCGCAATCAGCGGATACGGCGTTACAAAAAATATTCGTTCTGCAGTGAAAGGAATTCAAAAAGAAATCCGTAATGTGGGTGGAGGCGGATTTAAACCGGATCTAAGATCTGGAAACATGGGCGGCCTAAATAAAATCAATGAACTAAAGAAAAAGTTCGGGACCTTAATTTGGTTGGGAAAAAATTACCCAAAGTTCATTCAAAAGGTTGTAACGACCTCGAAAATAATTAACCAAAACTTAAAAAAGGCTGGAATTGATAGTAGGGGACGAAAAAATCAACGACTGGACAAAGAAATGCAAAACCTGGAATTCTAAGTCATGTCCCATCGAACCAACCTACTGATTCTCCTCTTTTTATTCACGTGCCTCCTGGTAAACTTTGGCGCCGATACCGTTGTGGTATCAGTCGTCACTGAAGGAGAGGGGAATTCGCGCGCCTTGGCCATTCAACAAGCTCTGGTTGAAGCTATATCAAGGGTCAATGGAAAAACCATTGATTCTAACCAGAGCCTAAATTTGCTCTCCAAAACCTTGAGTCTTGATCAAGACATCCACACGCTTACGACTGAGGATTTTAAAAATAAGGTTAAATCGGCAACCCATGGGATTGTGCAAGGCTATAAAGTCATACAAGGCCATCGTCAAAACAATGGTCAACATCTTGTCGAGTTAGAGGTCAATATACTGAAGTATCAACTGGGAAAATCGAGTAAACGTAAGCGAATAGCAGTCTTACCATTCCACTCAAACATCCAAGATGGAGCCAAATTGAAAGGAAAAAAGATAGACCCATTTCGGGTCAGTCGCCTACTAACTCAAGGGCTTGTTTCGTACCTTGTGCAAACACGAAAATTCTCAATATTGGATCGCGAAAATAGCCCTACTCTTAAAGCTGAAAAGGTGCATTATATTTCCCGTTCAAAGAATGTATCGGAATTAGTGAAACTAGGTCAGGAAATTTCGGCTGATTTTATATTGGTAGGTGCTGTTGAAAATTTGGAATCCAGGTCAAGGTTTAGAAAAAGCAGGACCTCTGACCGTGTACTGCCATCACCCAAAATAAACATAGAGATTGCCTACCGACTCATCGATGTAACAACCACACAGATCAAATCATCCCAGTTGTTTAGTCAGGCTTTTGGTAGTGAATTATTTACTAAATCTTTTAACCTAGATACTGCACTAGCAAAAGAGGTTAGTCACAAAATAGGTCAAAAAATTCTGTATTCAATTTACCCTATAGCTATTGTGGGCAAATCAGGAAAATACTTCATCCTAAATCAAGGTGGCGAAACTCTCTCCAAAGGGGATCATTTTGAAATTTATCAAAAAGGTCAACTTATCATCGACGAGTATACAAACGAAGCCTTAGGAGCAGTTGAAACAAAAGTAGGCAAGCTAGCAATACAACGGGTTCAATCTAAAATGGCTTATGCAGAAGTACTCAGCAGTGAATATGACCTGTTTTTGGGCTTCAAAAAGGGGTTATTCATTGTACGCCCAATTAAGTATCAAACCAAGCAAACCCTTAAAAGTAAAATAAAGTCCGAGCTCCAACAAAAGAAAAAGGCAACAAATGGTGACGACTTTTGGGATCAGGAGTAATTCGTGAATTTATCGGTCAAAATCATCTACATCAGTATAGGTATTGGATTTATCACCTTTCTTACCGCAAACGAACCCCTTAAAGAAATTCAGACCGACCTTAAGCAATTGGCCTCTGTTGTCTCTGAAGGTCCAGTCCAAAAATGGATGGACTATGATTCTACGAAGCTAAAGACCTGGAAGCAAAAAAAGGAAAAAAAAGGCGAGCTTTTCAAAACAGCTTATGGGCAGGCTATCGTTGGAAAAACTAGCGGACGAGGTTTTTTTAACGCAAGGCATAGCGCATATCAAATCGCCTTGATGCAGGCAAAAAACGACGTGGCCAAGTTTATTGAAACTAAACTCTCCTCTTCGCAACTACTAACCATTTCGCAAGGTAATGAGTCGGATGGCAACCCGCCAAAAATGTTTGTGGAAAATCAAAAGGATATTGCCCTCATTGAGAAGGCATATATTCTAGCGGGAGACAAACTCGATGCTAAAATCAGGGAATATCGCCCCAACTGGGATGGAACGGGAAAAACCGAGAAGGAAAGAAAAGCGGAACTTGAAAAAATTAAAATAGTCCAAGAGCGGAAATATCAGAATAAAATTCAGAACTCATCCCGTCTTTACATTCAGGGGTTGGCACCCATCTTTACTGCTGAAGGAATTGAGGACGGCAACTATACGGTTGTCGTAGGACTACTATGGACACCCGAGATGATCCAGCTTGGTCAAGCTATGGTCAATAAGAGCATGCGTGTAAAACTTAAGAAAAAGAGAAAAAAGAAACCTGTCAAAGAACAAATCGCGAACCGCCTTTCAAAAGATCCTAGCTTTCTGGCATTGCAAGAGGGAGTGCGAGTGTGGTCCAACGAATTTGGGGAAAGAACGGTCGTAAGTTTTGCGGCAGAGTCAAGATTTGGAATACCTGCTGTTTATAAAAGAAAGGCCAAAATAAAGGCTCAAGGGAGGCTTGCAAGTTTTGTAAAATCTAATCTTGAGGCAAACGACATGCTTGATAACGCCGAAACTTTACAAAACGATGTGGAAGGAGGTTCCACTGCCTATGACCAAGGTAAGCTTGATGTAAAAATCCAAGAATCTACAAGTGATGTGAATCTTCAAGGTGTGGATATAATTTATGAGTGGAGGGGAATTCACCCCTCTACCAAGCAGAAAATGTATGTTGTTGCACTTGCATGGAGTCCGAGTTCTGCTAAAGCTTCTGAAACATTGAGCAAACATAATCAAGAAGTTCGAAGAAAGTCTTCTGGAAAGCGATCTAAAGTAAACCCGTCCAACAAAATGGGTATAAGCGATCAAAGTACTACAGTGAGCTACGAAGCTGACTTGGATGACTTTTAAACATCGTGTTGAATTTCTATCACCCTATACACCGACCTAAGTTTTTGATAGTATTCGGGTCCACTTGCCTGTGTAGCTCAGGGGTAGAGCAATGGTTTTGTAAACCATCGGTCGGGGGTTCAAATCCTCTCGCAGGCTTTTTTTCTGCCCGGTGATCCAGACTATTTCTCCAAAAATTCCATGGCGGGGGCATAGCTTTGAGCCGCGGCGAGCTGAATCCAGCGTGAGGCCTCATTGAGATTGACGCGCACGCCCACGCCTTTGTAATACATCAACCCCAGGCTGTATTGCGCTCCAGGATGAGTTTTATTGGCCGCCTTCAAAAAAAGGATGGCTGATTTTTGTAAATCCAAATCCACACCATCGGCATTCAAAAACATCAGCCCTAAATAGTATTGAGATTCGGTATGATCCTTCTTTGCTGCTCTATCAAACCAAAAAGCAGCCTTTTTCAGATCCCTTTTCACCCCATTGCCTCCATGATAATAGAAACTTCCGAGATCATATTGAGCCAAAGGAACGCCATTTTTTGCCGCCTTTTCCAGCCATTCAAACCCCTGGGTTGCGTCGCGTAAATCTCCCTCGGAGTGCAATAGCAAAATAGACATGGCAAATTGCGACAATCCATGGCCACCCCTGGCTCCCTTTTCAAACCACTCTCTGGCCCGAGACGTGGAAACCGAAACTCCATCCCCTCTTAGATAAGTCAAACCCAGGCTATAGGCACTTCCTAGATGACCTCCAGTCGCTGAAACACGAAACCAGTTTAGAGCTTTTTGAAGATCTCTTTGAGCCCCTTTCCCATCATAGGCAAGTCGTGCCAAGCGATATTGCGCCTCGCGATGATTTTTGCGCGCTGCCCTCTCATACCAATGTCTTGCAAGCTTCCAATCCGCCAGGCCTAAAAGACCCGATCCATGCAGGTGACCCATTAAGAACTGAGCCATTGTATGATGGCCCTGAGCGGCCTTCTCCAGCCAAAATGCGCCGCGCTGATAATCCACCTCGACCCCAAGCCCCTTGTAAAACTGAATTCCGAGATTGACCTGGGCCTGAACATGGCCCTGACTTGCCGCCTTCTCAAACCAATCTAAGGCTGTGGCGGCATCCCTTTGTTCTCCCGGGTTTCCTAAAAAACAAAGCCCGAGATTAAATGCAGAGGCAGAATCACCTTTATTTGCCAGTTTCTTGAAGCCTTCAATGGCCGCGACCCGATTTCCAGATCTCAGTGAGTCCAGGGCATTTGCAAAGGACGAATCCTCGCTCTGGAAGCACCCCATAAGTACAAAAGAGCATAAAATGCCCGCTATTCCGGTCCAGATTTGGCTCATGCTTTAGCCGCACTCTCCCACAAAGAATTAACCCTTATCGAGCGGTTTCGGAATAAAACCTGGATATGAAAAGAGTTTCAAACCAGAAATCTAGGGAGCTTCATAAGCTTTAGATCGTTCCTGATTGAAAAACCCCAGTAAAAGCTCAAGCAGTTTTGCCGGATTCTCTCCCTGAAGTTTTAGAACCAAACGATCCGGAAAACGGGACTCAAAGGCACTCATATTGCCAAAATGGGAGGAAAATTCTTTCAAAAGCACGGATTCCACAGGGCTGTGAAACTCAACTAGCAGGGAGCGTGGTAATTGTTTAAAACGATGTACGCGCATCCAGTAGCCATAAATTCTCAAGCGAACAAGGGATAAGAGTTCTTGCATATTGGAAGAAAACCCACCGTAGCGATCCATTAGCTCATGCGTTAAATCCTCTAAGGCAGGGATGGATTTTAAACTGGAAATTCGTCTAAAAAAATCCATGCGTTCCGTATAAGAAGGGATATATTTGTCATCCACATAAGAATTAACCCGCAACTCCATCCGCGGCATTTCCCAATCTTCCTGGTAGCTTCCGTCCCTTAGTTTTTCAATGGCGTCACGCAGTAACCGCGTGTAGAGATCAAACCCTACCGAATAAACAAAACCACTTTGCTGCTTTCCAAGAAGGTTTCCCGCCCCGCGAATCTCCAAATCACGCATGGCAATCTTAAAACCTGAGCCCAGATCCGTGAACTCCTCCAACGCCATTAAACGCTTCCTGGCAGTCATGGACAGACCCGAACCCGGACGATAAAACAAATAAGCAAACCCCTGAGACTCACGCCTGCCAATGCGTCCGCGCAACTGGTAGAGCTGAGACAGGCCAAAAGCGTCAGCACGCTCCACTAAAATCGTATTGACATTGGGAATATCCATACCGGATTCGACAATAGTTGTGGCAAGCAAAACATCAAATTCTCTTTGCAAAAAAGCCGTCATGGTTTCCTCAATGGTCTTGGCATCCATTTGACCGTGAAGATAGCGCAATCGTAAACCCGGAATCAGGCCCGAAAGCTGAGCAGCTTTGGACTGGATCGTTTGAACCTGATTATAGAT
>CAZRLV010000009.1:0-22105 GCA_964600955.1 uncultured bacterium | reverse complement strand
GGATCTCCCGGTCAAGCCAGAGGATGACGGGTTTTGATTTCCCAGTCCGATAGTTCCTTCCCCCTCTTCAACCTTTCGTGCCTTTCGTGGTTAAAACTCTTCTCTTTAGTGTAACTCGTAATATGGTAAACTAGCGTTTGCGGCGCCGGAGGATTTCTTGTCTAGCAAAACTATTCGAATCAAAGAACAAGTCATTAACCATCTTTTTGAGATTGCAGGTAATGCTATCTCTTACCAGATCGATGCTGAACTGGTATTGCAGTCGGTTCTGGAGTTGCGTAGCCGGGGAATTGATGTCCATGAAGATATTGCGGATTCCCTGCGCCAGGTGGTTTCCAATTCAAAAACGGTTTCTGACCATCTGGTAAAAACCTTGATGGAAGCAACGCTGTTGCCTCTGTCTAATTTATTCAACCGTTTTCCGGGTATTGTCAAGGATCTTGCCTATAACCAGGGTAAGGAAATCAACTTTGTCCTGGAGGGCAAGGAGATTCTGGTCCATAAAAATGTCGTCGATAAAATGGGCGATCCCATGATTCATATTCTGAGAAACGCCATTGATCATGGAATGGAAACACCGGATGAGCGCATCAATATTGGGAAGGAAGCGCGCGGTATTGTTTCGGTTGTGGCTCATGAAGAGGAGGAATCGATTGTCTTCTCGGTCACTGATGATGGCAGAGGCTTAAATTTTGAGAAAATTCTGGCCAAAGCGATAACCATGGGCGTGGTCAGTGAAGAGAGGGCCGGCGAACTTGACAGGGCCACAGTCGCCAGTCTGATTTTTCATCCGGGTCTGAGCACTGCTGCTGAAGTAACTAATATTTCAGGTCGTGGCGTTGGCATGGATGTGGTCAAGAAAAATCTGGATGATTTGGGCTCTCAAATCAATGTTGATAGTGTGCCTGGTCAGGGAACCAGTCTGGAAATTCGTGTCCCAAAGTTTTCTCTGGTTAATATTGTAAATGCCCTCATTGTTAGTGCGCAGGGCTGTTTCTACGCGATTCCTGTAAAGAATGTCAGTAAGATTTTGCGCTTTTCAAGTTCTTCTCTGGAAACCGCCCTGGAAAAACCCATCATCAATCATGATGGCAAGCCCTTAAATATCTATCCTATGGAATCGTTTCTTGAACATAACCGCGATAGCTTGAAATTCACTCCTAGCGAGGATCAGGTAAAAGTCGTCCTCCTTGAGAATCAGGGAACCGTTCTGGGAATTGTGGTGGATGAATTTCTGGGTACCAAGAGTGTGGCCATCAAGCAGATCGATTGGGCTCTCCTTCAGAATCCGGGTCTTTTGGGGGTTGCCGCCATTGGCAAGGGTCAGCTTGCCAGTGTTATCAACCCCGATTATTTTGTTCGTTCCGATTCAGTGGAGTTCTTTGATAAGAGTCTTGATCCTGCTCAAGAGTCCGAACTGCTACCCGCGAGTTCCGAGGCCTTTGAGCCTGAGAAAAAGCTTAAAGAATCAGATGAGAGTCCACAGAGAGTCAGTGAGGCTTTTGATCCGCATGAAATAGCTATTTTGGAAGATGTTTTGGCTAACGGTGACGATTTAGTGGCCCAGTTGAACCGAGATATGCAGGCCCTTGAAGGTGAACCGGACCAAGAAGTTTATGAAACCTTATTTCGAAATGTGCATACACTGAAAGCTGCTTTTGGTGCTTTTGGTATGGGCGTGTTGGTTAGTGCCATTAACGCTGGAGAAGAAATACTGCATTTATTGCGTACCTCCGTGATTGAACCTAGCGAAACTCTCGTAGCTTTGCTCTATCAACTGTTTAATGTTGTGGACAATAGCTTTTCTGATCTCAAATCTGGTTTCTTGCCAGATCAAGATATTTTGCCTTTGATCCAGAGTCTGGAGGAATTTAAAGGAGAGGTGAGCGAAGCCTTAGGGCCTGCACCTCAGGCAGTTGTCGCAGTTGAGGTAGAGTGTGGAACACCGATGGCTCTAAATTTTCTCCAGGCTCTTGATAAAAAAATGGCTGAGGAGCAGGGAAAGACCATCATGGAAATCTATATTTCCGTACAACCTGACCTGGTGATGCAAAATATTCACGCAATTGTGCTCATCACCCAGCTTTTTTCCGAAGGCAAAATTTTGGCAACGCTTCCCTCTGTTGAGGATTTGGAGAATTCTGACGAATATGACAGTTTTAAACTTCTGCTAGCTACGGATCAACCCGAAGAGGAGATTTTGAAATTGGTTCTTGATGCCGAGGTGACAGAGACCGCTGAGATCATTTCACAGCTCTCATTGGATCAAGGGACTGAAGAATCCGTGGAGGAGGTTGAAGTAGATCTGGCCTCCATGGAAGAAGTTTCCCTAGAAGACCTCCCAGTAGAGGCAGATCCTCCTGTAGAAGAAGCTCCTATCGAGCAAGAGGAGGTTCAAAAACCCAAGAAGACTAAAAAATCTAAAAAAAAAACAGTAAAATCACCTAAATCCTCCTCACCCGATCAAGGCGAGTCGGGAGATGGGGGTGTTCCGGAAATTCTAAGTGAACTCCAGGAGTTTACGGGCGCGGATCGGGCCTTTTTAATCGAACTAACCCAGAGTATTCTGCACGAAGCCCCCAGTCGCATTGAGTCGCTTTCGCACTCCCTAGAAAAGGGGGATAGTCAAGGGTTTTTTGATGCCGCGCACGCCCTTAAGGGCTCGGTTCAGTTTATTCACTACAGGAATTTTGCAGCCCAAATTCAAGAGTTGGAATCCATGGGAAAGCACGAGCAGATTGAGCGAGCCGCAGAGATCCTGGAATGCGCTCAGGAAACCTGGACGAAAATCGAAAAAATACTTAGAGAATTCGTGGAAAGGAACTAAACTGCAGCTACCAGTCGAGGCAGGTAGCGCGACAGATGGACGTTTAGATCCTCGAAAGAAACAGGCTTGGGCAAAAAAGCCGTGACGCCAGCTTTTAAGAGGTTCCCAATCTCTTTGGTGCCGACGAATCCAGAGATCATGATAATGGGAAGGCTTCCAAATTTTTCAGTCTCGCGAATCTGCTCTGTAAGAGCATTGCCTTTCAGTTCAGGCATCATCATGTCGGTTATGATCAGCACGATATCGGCATTATCGGAAAGCACTTCCATGGCTCGTTCGGAACAACTCACGTAGACCGGCACTAACCCCATGCGATATAGCATGTTTCCGATCAGAAGCCGACTGGTATGATCGTCATCTACAACCAATACTTTACTCATTCAACCCTGCTCTCTGTTTTTCTATTATTCAGGATGGTGCGGGCATTATAGCAGAATATTTTGGGCTTACGCTATCGTCGGCCAAAATTTTGAATTATAATACGCCTCATTACTCAGGGAGGCCAAAATGGGGGCCAATTCGATCTATGTTATCAGCGAGCCGGTGCATGCTTTCTTCAGGGCAGCTCATGATATTTTTCTCTCTCCGGCCTATGAAGAAATACGGCTTGTGCCGGATTACTCAGAGTTGCATCCCTCAGAGATTCAGGTAAACTCCGCCTTGACTCGCAAAATCACATTGGGCTGTCCCATTGTGTCGGCAGCCATGGATACTGTTACCGAGGCCGAAGCCGCCATAGCTATGGCACGTGTTGGAGGAATTGGGATCATTCACAAGAATTTTCACTCTGACCCAGAATTGGATTTGGTAACTCAGGTTCGTGAAGTGGCTCAGGTAAAGCGTAATCTTCATGGTTTGATTCGAACCCCTATCGGGTTCCCCGGATCAGTCACTCTTGAACATTTGTTAAAAACCAAGGCCGAGCGTAATTTCGGCTTCGATACCTTTGTTGTCTATGGGGAGGAAGGAGTTCTTGCCGGTTTGATTACACGCTCGGTGATTAAATACAACCGCTCCAACCCACAGATCAAACTCCAGGACATTATGGTGCAGGATGTATTCACACGCCAGTCCTGCAGCCTGCATGAGGCTTATGACCTCATGCTTGAGCAGCGAATCGGAAATATCGTTCTTGTGGATGCGAATCGACGAGTCACAGGGCTTTATACCTTCAAGGACGTTGAGAGTGTTATCAAGAATCTCAATCCTGGATATACAACGGACGAAGAGGGTCGATTGCGCGTGGGTGCCGCTGTGGGTGTGGATGATATGGATCGTGTGGATGAGTTGGTCAATGAAAATGTGGATCTCTGTGTACTTGACAGTGCTCACGGAGATTCCAAGCCGGTTATTGATGGCTTGAAGCGCTATAAGAAAAAACATCCTGATTTGGAGATCATCGCCGGCAATATTTCGACGTCTGAAGCCTGTGAGCGATTGATTCGCGCTGGGGCGGATGCGATCAAGGTTGGACAGGGGCCGGGGCAGATCTGCTCAACGCGAATTATCTCCGGCATTGGAGTGATGCAGCCCGATGCAATTTACAGATGCGCAAAGGTGGCCTCGCCGGCTAAAGTTCCTGTGATTGCCGATGGCGGCATCCGTTTCAGCGGTGATATACCCATAGCCTTGGCCTGTGGGGCATCATCTGTGATGGTGGGTCAGTTATTGGCGGGGTGCAGCGAGAGCCCTGGCGAGCTGTTTCAGGAAGATGGCAAGCTCTATAAAGTTTACCGGGGTATGGCTTCCTTAGAGGCTATGAGTGTAAAACGGGGTAGCGACCGCTACCAGAAGTCAGCTACAGAATTAAAGAAACTAGTGCCCGAGGGGATTACGAAACGCATTCCCTTTAAAGGCAGTCTCGAAGATCATGTTTTTATGCTGGAAGAAGGCCTAAAAACGGGCATGGGCTACTGCGGAGCCCGCAATCTCGCAGAGTTTAAGCAGCGTGCCCGTATTCATCGTATTACTTCGGCTGGAATCCAGGAGGGGCACCCTGACACTCAGGGTATGACCCATCAGCCTCCCAATTACCTGGCGCGCTAATGAATACTATCGTTGTTGGGACACAATGGGGCGATGAGGGAAAAGCCAAGGTGGTGGACTTCCTGGCGGAGTCTCATCAGGCTGTGGTGCGGTTTAATGGAGGAGCTAATGCTGGTCATACCTCCAAGGCAATCATCGACGGCACTCCCTTTGAATTTGTTTTTCACCTTCTTCCTGCGGGGGCTTTACATCCAGGGGTTTTTTGCGTTGTGGGAAATGGCGTAGCTCTGGATCCCTTTCAATTGCAAAAGGAAATTCATGAATTGGAAGGGCGTGGGATTTTCCTTAGAGACCGTTTGATTTTGTCGTCTGGAGCGCATTTGGTTTTGCCGGTGCATAGATTCAGGGATCAGATGCGCGAGGGCGAAAGAGGAAGCATGGCCCTTGGAACCACGGGGCGTGGAATTGGTCCCGCCTATTCAGACAAGGCCGCTCGCGTAGGAATTCGGCTTGAGGAAGCTTTGTATCCCGACCATTTTTGGGGGCGACTGCTACAATTATCCACACGGGTACGCTCGGGCGAACCCGGGGGAACCGAGACTGAGCTCCGAGGATTTTATGAAGCCTGTATGGCTTTTGCGCAGGAATTTCGCGAGAATATCCAAGACTCCTCCTTCGCTTTACGTGAATTCATTAACGCGCGAAAAAACATCCTCTTCGAGGGGGCGCAGGCCACTTTTTTGGACCTAGACCATGGTACTTATCCCTTTGTAACCTCCTCAAATGCTGTAGCGGGCGGAGCCTGCACAGGTGCAGGAGTCGGTCCTATGGACATTCAGCGAGTGACCGGGGTTGCCAAAGCTTATTTAACTCGTGTGGGTAGGGGGCCGTTTCCAACGGAGTTGGGTGCTGAACCTGGGAGTAACTCTGAAGTACAAGGGGTTCAAAACCCTGACCTGCTCCTGGACTCCATCAATTCAGGTCTGGCGCATGATTCTATGAAAGGAGCTTGGTTACGGCAAAAGGGCAGTGAGTATGGTGCCACCACGGGTCGTCCAAGGCGTACAGGATGGCTGGATCTTCCCATGCTCTTGAGGGCCGTCTCGGTCAATGGACTTAGTGAGCTGGCCATAACCAAGCTTGATGTTTTAGATGGTTTAGAGGAAATTCCAGTTTGTGTTGCTTATGAGCTTAATGGCGAAAGACTGAAATCTTTTCCAGGCTTTCATAAGAATCTTGAGGCTGTAAAACCGATTTATAAAACTCTACCCGGCTGGAAGGGCAGAGTCTCAGGAATCCAAAAACTAAGCGAACTGCCCGCCAACGCCAGGCAATATCTAAACTTCATCAGCGAATTTCTCTCAGTCCCCATCAACATAGTCTCAACCGGCCCGGGAAGAGAAGAGACAATTTTTAAGATTCAGGAAATTGTAGGGAAGGAACTATAGAACTATCGGAACTAAAGGAATCATCGGAATGGAGAAAGGCCCCCACCGCGTCATCCTGAACTTGATTCAGGATCCAGGAGTTCAGCCACATGGGACTGTTACGAAAGAAAAGATGGATACTGAATCGAGTTCAGCATGACCCTTTGTGGCATTCATG
Source organism: uncultured bacterium (assembly GCA_964600955.1). Taxonomy (GTDB): domain Bacteria; phylum Muiribacteriota; class UBA6191; order UBA6191; family UBA6191; genus CAZRLV01. The sequence continues at coordinate 15,687 of CAZRLV010000009.1, read as the reverse complement.
CACTTCTACGGCTTAACTAAACACCATTGCGGTCATGCCGTAGGATGACAGAACCGACGGAACACCCTATCCTACTCTTTTCCCATTCCTCTAGTTCTATAGTTCTCTAGTTCCTTCTACCAATCTATTCCTCCCTTCCTCTTGGCTTCCGGGCTTTTCTGTGCCATCATGGATTTCTAGGTTTTTTTGAGCCAGGAGATAAAAAATGCCTTTTTTCGCATTGATTACAGCCACGTTTTTTGCCAGTTTCGGCCTAGGCTATATTAAGTTTTTTGGACTGAGCTACATCAGTACAGAACTCTATACTCCGGCAGACAAGGGTTGGTTGATTCAGGCCGTGGGGGCTTTGATTACCGTGGGTCCGGCAATTATTTATTTTTTGGCCGGTCCTCTGGCCGCGGCGCGTCATAAGCGCTGGATCATGGCTACTGCTTCGATGGTTACAGCATTGATGTTTGTGTTTGGGTTTTTTACAACCTGGGCAGGCTCTATCTGGCTCTATATTTTTTTTACCGGGCTGATCATCGGCTTTTTCAATTCGGCCAAGATGGCGGCTGTGCCTTTGGAAGCCAAACGCTCTGGCGCATCAACCGTCTATGTCAACGGGATTTTGACCATTGTATTTTTAGTGGGGATGCTTGTTGGTATCCCCTGTGCCACCAAGATGTATGAAGTTAGCCCTTCCGCTGGAACTTGGCTTGGGGTGGCGGTTTTCCTGGTCGCCAGCATCAGCTCCCTATTTTGTCAATTTCCAAGTGAGAGAGTAGAGACCTTCCGTGAGAGTTTCAGGGATCTTGTTTCAGATACGATTCATCTTTCTCGTAAATACTGGGCCTACCTGGTGGCGGGTCCGCTTCTATGGGGAGTAGCTGGGGCCGTGAGTCTGGCTATCACTGCTTATGCCGAGGAAATGAAACTGGGAGGTGCTGTTTTATGCAGTCTCATGTCCTTATGGGCAGCTGTAGGCATCATTATTGGAAACGGCCTCTCCAATCTTTTTACCCAGTTTCGATACACCGCTGCGGTTTGCTCTAGCCTTTTATTGGTGGTGTTGATCACCTTTTATCCCGCATTTATCACATTCATGGGTCCTGGACCAAACGTGGATGATAATTTCTCCATTTACCTCGTGGCGGCCTCGACTTTTATTGTCCTGGGGGCGGCTTTTGGAGTTGCCACCAATCTGGTGGATGCGGATTACCTGGAGAAGGTGGGGAACGAAGGCAAGGAAGGCCCTGGAGCCGCATTTCAAAGCGCCCTGGTGGCCTTTTTTAATTTTGCTCTCAACGGACTGGTGTTTCTGGCGATCTCGAAGCAGGTTTTAAATTCAACCTCGCAGTTTATTTTGATTGCTATCATGGCTGGCTTAGCCACATTGCCTCTTTTGATTCTACTGCGTAAAGCCGGTGGCATGCGACAGGTTCTTGGGGTGTTTTTGATCGTCCTGGGACGATTTCTAGTTGCGCTGCGCTACCGCGTGATTATTACGGGACTCAAGGAGGTTGAGCGAAAAAAGGGAATTATTTTTCTTCCCAACCACCCGGCGGAGATCGATCCGGTGATTCTTTCTACGCTTCTTTGGTTAAAATACCGTATCCGCCCTCTGGCTACGGAGACGTTCTTCTATCTGCCCGGAGTTAATTTTCTCATGCGTTCCATGCGCGCAGTTCCGGTCCCAGATTTAGAAACCGGGGTCAGTAGTTTCAAGATCAAACGCATGGACGGGATCTTAAAGTCCGTGGCAAATGAACTCGATGCCGGTGAAAACTTCCTGATTTACCCTTCGGGACGTTTGATGCGCTCTGGAACTGAGCGCATGAAAGGAGCTTCAGGTCTCCATTCCATACTTAAAAATTGCTCCGAGGCTCATCCTGTTTTGGTGCGCACTCAAGGCCTTTGGGGCAGCACTTTTTCCTGCGCACTTACGGCAGGTATGACTCCCGCGCTAGGGCTGACACTTCTCAATGCAGTTTCAATGCTGGTCAAGAATTTTATCTTTTTCACGCCTCGCAGAGAGATCAAAATACATTTTGAATGCGGTCCTGCCGATTTTCCCTACCATGCTGAGCGTCCTGAACTGAATCAATGGCTTGAGAATTGGTATAACCGCGAGGGAGAGGAAGAACTTAGTCTGGTTTCTCATAGCTTTTGGAGGGAGGATTTACCCGAAGTTCAGCAGAGGATTGAAGTCCGTGAGGTGGACCTGAGTCATGTGCCAGATGAGATTGTGCAAGGAGTGAAGGAGGAATTCTCACGTATGACGGGAAAGGCTCCCGAAGAGCTGGAACCCGGTTTGCGTTTGGGGGAGGATTTGGGTTTGGACTCTCTGGATCAGTCTGAGATTTTGGGGTGGTTGAATGATCGCTTTGAGGTCGACGATGTAGAGATTTTGGAATTGGTATCCATAGGCGCAGTCATGCGTATTGCCGCAGGAGGTGGTGAGCATCATGCCGGTACGGGTGTTCGTACACCTAAAGGGTGGTTGGAGCGAGTCCCTCGTCCCCCTGTAGCTTTTCCAGAAGCCCGGACAATTCAAGAGGCCTTTCTGCTTTCTTGCGAGCGCATGGGGGGAGCTGTGGCTCTGGCCGATGAAAATAGCGGAGTGCTGAGCTATAAAAAGCTTAAAATAGGGGCGCTTCTCATGTCGAAAATCATCCGTGAGATGCCCGGAGATCGAATTGGAATCATGCTGCCGGCCACCGTGGGTGCCGGGGTGGTATCCCTGGCCTGTTTACTGGCAGGCAAAACCCCCGTGATGGTGAATTGGACACTGGGGCCGCGCAATCTTGAGCATGTGGAAAAACTCACCGGGATCGAAGTAGTTTTAACCTCCATGAAATTTCTGGATCGAGCTGGAGATATTGAGCTGGGTAATCTGGAGCAAAAGCTGGTATTTCTGGAGGAGATTCGTAGAGACAAGGTGGGGCTGAGGCAAAAGCTGGGAGCAGCACTCAAGGCTACTAAGTCGGCCTCAACCTTGATGAGCGAGCTTGGACTGACAGACGTCAAAGAAGACTCACCTGCTGTGATTCTCTTTACCAGCGGTTCAGAAACCGTACCCAAGGGTGTGCCTCTATCCCATAAGAATATCATGTCCAATATTCGTTCGGCCCTTGGGGTTTTTCCTTTTGAATCAACGGACACTATTTTTGGATTTTTACCGCCGTTTCACTCCTTTGGTTTTACCGTAACCACGATGATGCCAATTTTAAGCGGTCTTAAAGCGGCGTACTATCCCAATCCCAATGAGTCGCGTAAAATTGTCAGCGGAATCCAGGCACACCAGGCCAGTGTCGTCTGTGGAACGCCATCCTTTCTGTCTGGAGTTTTAAAGTACTCTGAGCCAGGTCAGCTGAGTACATTGCGTATTTTGGTTGCCGGTGCTGAGAAAGCCCCCGATGAACTCTTCGAGAGGGTTGCCAACCTCGAAGGCGAGGCGGTATTGATCGAAGGTTACGGAATCACTGAATGTGCTCCTATTCTTTCTATGAATCGTATGGGAGAAGCCAGTGTAGGCGTAGGTAAACCTCCTCCGGGAGTGAGGTTATTGGCGGTGGACCCGGATAGTTTTGAGCCTCTACCTATGGGTGAAAGGGGACTGATTTTAGCTCACGGTCCCAATGTTTTTGCGGGCTATCTTGGCCCTGACGCCCCCAACCCTTTTTATGAATTAGACGGAGAGTCCTGGTATATCACAGGTGACCTTGGAATTTTAAATGATGCAGGGCAATTGGTTTTGGCGGGGAGATTGAAGCGCTTTGTAAAAATTGGTGGTGAAATGATCAGCCTTCCAGCCATGGAGGATGTACTATCCAAAAGGTGGCCCATGAGTGATGACGGGCCGGTGGTGGCAGTCGAGGCTATGGAACAGGACGGACAGCGTCCCATTCTCTGCTTTTTTTCAAGCCTCGATATCGAACTCACCGAGGCCAATGAATGTCTAAATGAAGCTGGATTCAGCAATCTCGGAAGATTAAACCGCCAGGAGAAGGTAGCAACCATCCCCCTACTTGGCACCGGAAAAACCGACTACAGAAGTTTGAAGGCAATTTTGAAAGAGAGTTGACCACGAAAGGTTGAAGAGAACGGGGGAGGGAACTATCGGAATCATGGGAATGGGAAATCAAAATCCGTCATCCTCTGGCTTGACCAGGGGATCCATCTTCTACTCTGCCTTTGTTTTTCTTCACATTCCTCTAGTTCCTTTCTCTCAACTCCCTCTGAATCCTTGCTTCTCACAATTGAGCATGCATTCCGAATAGGTTTGCGTAGCGGCCTTGTTTATCCATGAGTTGTTGGTGGGTTCCTTGTTCGTGAACCTGACCGCGTTCGAGTAGCAGAATCCGTTCGAAATCCCGTACAAGCATGGGATTGCAGGTAAGCATTAGAAAACTCGTTTCAGGAAAATAAAACCTGAGGGTGTCGCAAATTGAAATAGCCTCGTCCTGATTAAGAGCTGAGAGAGCTTCATCGAGAATTAGTATTTTGGGTTTGATGAGAACGGCACGTGTGAGGGCAATCAGTTGAACCTGAGCCCTTGAAAGTCTGGGGTCCCTGTTCTTGATGCGGGTGTCATAGCCCTCAGGTAGATTATGAATAAATTCATGGGCGTGCATGAGTTGGGATATTTCAATCAAATCCATGAGGCTGGTTCCTGGCCTTAGCATTGAGAGGTTTTCACGGATTGTTCCTTGAAAGACCTGAGCGCCCTGAGGAACGAAGGCCACCTGTTTTCTTAGGGCGGGAATCCAGAGATCCCGGAGATCAAATCCATCAATGAAGATCGTGCCTACTTGTGGTGTCTCATAACCGTGGATCAGTCTTGCCAAAGCCGATTTACCTGCGCCTGTTTTACCCAGGATCGCTAGTTTTTGACCGGGATTGATCTCGAGGTTTAGATCTTGCAGGGTGTTCTCACGGGCATCTCCGTCAAAACGAAAGCAAAGCTCCTCAATCTGAATATGGCCTTTAAGCCCTGGAAGCTGGATTTTCTTTTCTTGGTCCTCGAGGTCAAATTCGGACTGAGCTTCAAAAATTTCGCTGATTTTTTCTAGTTTGTGCTGGGCTTTCTGGAATTTTTCCCTGGAGCGGACCAGAGCCATTATGGGTGAAGTCAGTCCCGATCCAATCAGAACACAGGCCGCAAGACCTCCGGGACTCAGTTGACCGACGGTCACGAGGTAGGCCCCGTAACAAAGAATGAGAAGGTTCATAATCTGGTGGATGCCGCCCGAGATCAAGAAGCTGCTAATAGAGGCTTTCATGGCCTGAAAATAGGTATTTTGATGGCGTATTTGAAGATCTTCCCAGTTCCATCGAATCAAGTATTCCAATCCAAGAGTCTTGATTGTGCTCAAATTGGACAGGGCTTCTCCCGATGCTTGTGCCAGCTCTCCTTCAGACTCGAAAACAGCGTTGTAATGCTGGTTTAGACGTAAATTAAAGAAGATAATTAAAAATACATTCAAAAGAATCAGTGAACAGGATAGGAAGGCAAGCCCTGCGTGAAAGAGAAATAAAAGCCCGATATAAAGTGTGGCCGTGAGAGTATCAAGGATGATTCGAGCGCCGTCCTGAGCGAAGAACACAGCAATTTCATCCACATCAAAGAGACGGCTTGTAATGTCCTGAACTCGTCGGGCCTCAAAAAAACCAAGAGGCAGTCGTAGGAGATGCGCCAGTAGATCTCCAAATAGGACCAGCTTCATGCGCGAAGTGATATAGGAGAGCAGGCGAAAGCGCGCATGGGTTAAGAGAGTATGGAGTCCTACCATGAGAACGAGGGTTAAAAGCAGAGGTAGAGTCCAATGATGCTGAGCATGCAAAACGACTTCATTGACCGTAAAACAGGCAAAAAGCGGCAAAGCCAGTGCCAGAACCTGGATTGAAACCGAGGCCAGCAGAATTTCCATCAACTCGAAACCCAGGGATTTTGGAAGCGAGGCGTAGCGTTTGAAGGGACTCTGAGATTCCTGAATCTCCAGGACTTTCTCAGTGGGCCTGAGAAAGAGTGTGTATCCGCTCCAATGGCTTAAAAAATTCTCGCGGTCCAGAGTCAAGGTTCCACGGGCCGGATCGGCAACGACCAGTTGTTCCCCTTCTACTTTAAAAACGAGAATCCAGTGGTATCCCAGCCAGTTTACGATAAAGGGGTGCGTGGCTTGCTTTAATTCACTAAAAGTGGAACGACGCGCCACAGACTGAAATCCAAGCTCCTGAACAGCAACCTTGAGGTGGGCAAGCGTGGTTCCGGTGGATGAAACCCGGCACAAGTTTCGAGAGTAGTTCGCGCTAATTTTTTTTCCGTAATAGAGTGCCAGGGTCTGCAGGCAGGCTGATCCGCAGTCCATGATACTTTGCTGGCGCACACAGGGGTAATATCCCATTCTTACACGGGTGGGTAGGGAAATCTCGGGCGCTGGAACCGTCAAAAAACCTTCTTCAGAAAACAGGTCGCCTGAATCTTGACCCGAGACAATATATTGCCTGGAAGGAGGTGGGAAATTCAGTCCGGACGAGCTGATGTCTACTTCTGATTTGCATAGCCCCGCACTAAAATTGGCTGGATTATGGATAAAGCTCTCAAGATGCTCCTTTGGGAGCATGCCAACAGATCCTCCAGATTCTCCAACCTCCAGAGTATGCAGGGTTTCGGGCTTGATTTCGAGGACATCTCCCCGTTGATGACAGTCTTTTTGAGTCCCTGTCTCATCCAGGGAATGCAGTTGGCCAGATAGGACCAGGATTAAAGCCTGACCCTGGTCTTGCATCGTGCTTAGTTTCTGCCCGCCATCTAGTTTATGAACTTGAACCTCACCCGCAAGCTTGTGCAAATGGGCCTTCATACTGGAGGCGAAACACTGACGCTTAAGGAGTTCGCGTCTAAGCATCAGGGCTTTTGCATTCAGTTCAATGATTTTAAAGGCCTTTTTATTGGAGAGAGTGTAGGCCTCTAATGTCTCACGGGGCAGTTTCAGCAAACTGGTGGCTTGATCCAAGACTTTTGCAGATTCAGGTGATCCCGACTTTGAAAAAAAGCAGGACTCGCCGATGAATTCCCCATCGCTCATGGTTTGGGCCTTGCGACTGCCCAGGGCGGGGTTGAAAATCTGAATCTTTCCCGACATGATTTGATAAAAGGATTCCCAGGGTTGGCCTGCCTCCTTGAGAATCAGACCGGGACGGGCCGTGATCAGTTCGCAAAATTCAGCAATCCCTTCAAGATGCTTTTTACTCAATCCCTGAAAGATTGCTAGATTTTCAATGGCACTGAGTTCAAAGGAGGGTTTCATTTTATAAAGTTCATTTCTTCAGGAAATAAAATTCTGAAAAGTGAGGTTTCTTTTCCATGGATCTTTAGATCAGCTCTCAGACCTGGATACAGCCTCATTTTTTTCGTTTGCGGCTCACCTGAAATTGGATCAAGGGTGATTCGTGCTTGAAAGGAGCCGTTTTGCTGGGATTCGGTGTATATTTCAGCAATTTTTCCTGAGATAACGCCAAATTCGGAGGATGGGTAGGCGTCCATGAGAATCCGGGTCTCATTGCCTGGACTTAGCCAGAGTCTGTCGAGTCGTGATAGATGAGTGATACAAGAGATTTTTGAACCCCGAGGGACGATGCTAGCCAGAACTTCGCCTTTTTGAAGAACCTGACCTGGACTTAGCTTCTTGAGACTGGAGACTATGCCTTCCACGGGCATGAGAATTTTGACAACACCCTCATTATTGAGTTGGTTAAGTTGGGCTTTGATGGTCTCAAGCCTTTCTTTGAGTAGGGGGTTTTTGGAGCGCATGGTCATGACCTGACGCGTGAGGTCTTGGTAGTAGCCTTTGAGGGAGGACTGAATGAGGGTGATACGGTTTTCAATCTCCTGCACACGATTTTCAAGCCGCACAGCGGTATCATATTCTGCCGAAGGTTTTTGCTGGTGAAAGAGCAGGCGATCCTCAGAGGTTTCCTTGAGTCGGGATTTGAGGTTATGAATCTGGTTCACGGTGTTGAGTAGATCTCCAGGGGGTAAGGAGTGAGTTTGAAGATTTTTAAAGTCTCGATCTCCTTCGAGCAGATTTTTATAAAACTCCTCGGCCATAGAAGCCTCGCGCAGATTTTTCTCGATCTGAGTTCCCTGCAGCTCAAGAGAGGAGCGGGTCAAACCCGGTTTTGTAGGTCCTAGTTCAATCAGTAGATCTCCCCTGGCAACCTCTTCTCCGCTTCTTATCTGAACTTTACGAACGGCAAATTGGCCGGGCGAGAGGATTTGAAGCTCTGGGGTTTCGCTGATCAAAACACCTCTGGAGGTGATCAGGGTAGGAATGGAGGTAAAGCCCAGAAAAAGAAAAGCACTGATGACGAGAAGCGAGACAAGGTAGATCACCATTCTTTGCAGGGGGGATGGGGCTTCAAGAAGGAGAGATGAGAGGTGGCGCGCCTTAAGGTTGCGGCTGGCCAACTCCTCTAGATCTCGAATATCGTTTTGGTTGATTGGCGACTCATTCATTGCGCTACCTCCCCCAATTTTGAATGGAACCTGAATTTAAGGTATAGAATAATCCCTTTTGCTGCATCAGTTCATCAAAGCTTCCATTTTCCACAATTTTACCCTGATCCATGACAAAGATCCGATCCATGCGTCTAAGAGTCGAACAGCGTTGGGTTAGCAGGATCGTGGTTTGCTCACTCATCAGAGTTTCCAAATTATGCTGAAAATTGCGCTCAGCCTCAGTATCAATAGCATGCATAGCATCATCCAGGATCAAAATGGATGGGTTCATAAAGAGGGCGCGGGCAATCATGAGCTGCTGTCTTTGTCCATCCCCAAGCGTTACGGCACCTTCACCAATTCTAGTCTCATATTTCATGGGCAGACTTTCGATAAAATCATGCAATCCGGCGAAGATGGATGCGGCGATGACTTTTTCAAAATCAGGGGCTGGGTCCAAAACGGCGATATTCTCGCGCAGAGTACCGCTGAAAACTGCCAAATTACCTTCTACATGCGCAATTTGACGCCTGAGTAGCCAGGGGTCCAGGGTCAGAAGATCAACTCCATCTAGATAGATATTGCCCTGGCCCAGAGGCAGGAGTCGTAAAAGAAGGCGAACCAGAGTTGTCTTGCCACTGCCCTTGCGGCCTAAAACTCCAATTTTCTCCCCAGGAAATATCTCTAGATTGATGCGATTTAAATCCGGGTCGCGGGTATTGTCCGGGTAACGAAAACTGAGTTCTTCAATACGGATATGGCCTTGTAGAATGGGGGCTCGCACGGAGCTTGGGTCTGACTCAGTTTTCAGAGCCAGAATTTTTTCTCCCTGTTCAAGATCCTTTTTTAGGGTTTTGAGGTCTTTTAGTATTGCCAAAACCTCCTGCAAAGGGGGGCGGGCGAGGGCACAAAGGCTAAGAAACGCCAGAAACTCGCCGGTTGACAAGGAGGCTTCCAGAGTCAAGTGTAGCCCCAGACCGATGACTGTCAGGGTGCCCAATTGTTGATAGAGTCTACCTCCCGCGGCAAAACTTTCCTGAATGGAGGCGTAGCGTGAGACTGCCAGTTCGCTTCTAGACATCAGGTCCATGGTCTTGTCATAGATTTTTTCTTCGCTACCCATGGCTTTAAGACTATGAATTCCCTGGACTAACTCAGTGATGAAGTCTTCGGCAAGGGATCTGCGTGATTCAGTACTTGCCTCAACCTCCATGATGGGAACGGGAATTCTGGAGCCTAAAACAAAAATCGAGGTTAGAACGAGTATGGCCAGACTTAGGGGTGGACTCAGGCTGACAAGACAGATCAGAATTGCTATGAGAGCTAGAATATTGACGAGAATACGACAAAAATGATCTGAAAAAATACGCATGGCACGGTCGGCATTCTGAAAAATCCTCAGAAATTTATTGGACTTCCAATCTGAGATGGTTTGATAGGGGAGTTTAAGAATTTTACGAAACATCAGCAGCATCGAGGTGTTATTCATTCTCTGACGAATGAACGCAATCAGGTATTCTCTCAATCCTCCTCCAATGAGCTGAAACAAGGCTGCCAGACAGATTCCCAGGGACAGAGTTGCAAGGAGGTTTGAATGTCCTTGTAAGAGAACGCGATCCACGAGGGGAATGCACAGCAGGGGAACAATGCAAGCTCCCAGTTGAACCACCAGAGCACTTAGAGTTAAGGCGGGCAAAAATGGACCGCAAGTTTTCAGCAGCCAGGAAAATCGGCTTGTGGTCTCTGGGAAGGCCCGAATGGAAAGAATACGACTATCCCATGAGGATTTGAAATCACTGAGGGGAATCTCTGTTATGCCAAGGATGGGGTCTCCAATGATCGTAGAAGATTTCCCCAGGTGATAAAGAATTGCAAAAGAGGAATCCTGTTTGCGCAAAATGGCAGGTAGGGTTAGTTGCCCTAGTTGATCGAGGTTAAGATGCAATTCTCGGGTTAAAAAACCCAGGGACTCAAGCTTGCGGCTCAGACTGAAAAAGCTCTCACGCTTTCCACCAAAAGCAGTATCTAAAATATTTAAGGGTTGCCAATCCAGATCGTAGCTATCTGCTATCATCCCCAGACAGGCAGTTCCGGTGAGAGCAGGATTACGAACCTTCACAAGACAGAAGTGGCGTTTGAGAATTCCCTCACCCACAGAGACGGTTTCAACCCTCAGTTCCGGGTCTGTGGCCGATTCGGTATCTTCTGCCAGCAGCAGAGTGTCTGCTTGCATCAGTCGTCTTGCGGCCTGCTTGGTGATGAGACTCTGGAAATTACGACTTTTGGCCGTAATGCGTTGGAAGACTTCCTGGTCCAGGCAGAGTAAAACACTGTCCTCCAGGGCCAGCGCGCCAGCGCTGCGCGGTTGAGAGTAAAGAAGGGACATCTCGCCGATCAAAGACCCCTGTGAAAGAGTTGCTAACTTGAGGTTGTTGGAGCTTTCCTTTAAGACTTCAATACAACCCTTGCGAATAACATAGGCGGCGTCCCCCGGATCACCTTCATGAAAGAGGAAGTCCGAACGATTAAGTGTGATGGTACGAATGCTAGAGAGCATTTCTTTACTTTCCTGAAAATTAAGGCTGGAGAAAATATTGAGAGTTCTTAAGAAGTTCACCTCATGATTTCTGCGAATTCTCTCCTCCAACTGGTTTTTAAACTCAGGGTACTGTTCAACCAAATCCGCGAATTTATCGCGCGACAGACTCAAGAGCACAAGTTTTCCAGAGGCACGCACCGTTTTGGTAATGGGTCGGTTTTGCAGCAGGGATTGTTCCCCAAAACTATCGCCTTTATGCAGGGTGGCAAGGGTGATGGCTTTTTTGTTTCCACTTTCAGAGATGACACGGGCCTTGCCCGAATAGATGATATAGAAAGCTTCTCCAGGACTACCCTCGGTAATAATGTCTTCACCTAAATCAAAAGAAAGGGGACGAAACTCTTCCTGGAGTTCCTTGAGAATGCTCTGGGGTAGAATTCCAAAAAAAGGATTTTCTTCGAGGAGCGGGATGATATCCGTAATATTCATGCCAATATCCTATCGGATAAATCAGCAGTCCCCTTCAGATGATCTATTCTTCGTCAGTAAAAACTAAATATTCAATTTCGGCTTCAGACTTCAATTCCTCTACCAGAACGCGGTAGAGTTCAAGACGGACTTCATCTCTAACATCATCCAATGAGGCTGAGCGTATTTGATTCACCTTATAGAGTCTATACCCATCATCAATACTAATGGGGCCAAACACATCCCCGGCCTGGCACTGAAAGGCAGGCGACTCCACTTCCGCAGGCAAGTCACTGCGTCCAAGTAGACCCATATAGCCCGCTCTGGGACGCGTTGTCTCATCCTTGGAGTGCTCCATGGCCAAGACATGAAAATCTTCACCTTCTTCAGTGATTTGAGTATAAATCTCCTGGGCCATGGACTCGCTGTCCACCTCAATCGTGTAGATTTCAAGGCGGTCAAACTCTATCTGATGTTCAACAAAATAGGCATGGATTTGGGATTCCGGGATGGAGTTTAATACCTTGCCTTTGAGAAGTTGGAGGTCAAGGCTTTCCTGAAAGTCTACCAGAGTTAGATTGTTTTCACGGATCCAGCGCGTGAGACTTTCTACAGATTCAAGTCCAAGTTGATAGCGAAACTCATCCGCCGCCACCTGCAGTTCAGTGTCGGGGATTTCCATACCCTGCTTTTTTGTATAATCCCGAATCAGCAGGTTTTCAACCGTGAGTTGAAGGAACCCGGTGGGGTTCATGAGGGATCGTCGCAGGGCCTGACCTGCGGTAATTTCCAATCCATTGACGCGCACGAAAGTACTCATCCCTCAAATCCTTTCAAAGTGGCCCTCATTATGCCTGAAAACCCCCAAACATGCAATGAATCAAGGAGCAGAGGAATCAGAGGAATAGATTGGGAGAAGGAACTAGAAGAACTATAGGAATCATCGGAATGGTGAGTCCAATTCCGCAATTGTTAGATTCCCAAAACCCGTCATTCTACGGCTTGACCGGGGGATCCATCTTTTTTCTCTCTCTTTCTTCAACTTCCTATGTTTCCTTTGATTCCTTCTTCTTTCAATTTCTCGTCGCTATTCCTAGTTTTTTGATTTTCCTATACAGGTACCCTTCACTGAGTCCCAGAGATTTTGCAGCATCTGATACATTCTTGTGATTGTTGAGTTCGCGCTCAATCACTTGCTTTTCCATGGAGCGAACCATGGCCGCCAGGGAGCCGGAACGACTTGTTTCGGGAACGACAACTTGGAAGGATTCAGGTAGCAATAGTCTTTGAATCAACTCTCCCGAAGGTGTGCTGAAATAGAGCTGGCGCAATAGATTTTGGAGTTCGCGGATATTTCCTGGCCATCGATGATGTTTCATGGCTTTGAGGGCTGAGACGCTGATCCCCCTGACATTGCGTTGGTATTGTTCTTCCATCTCTACGAGGTAGTGCCTGCATAAAGAGGGAAGATCAGCGGTACGGTCGCGTAAAGGCGGTAGATAGACCGTTGCCTGAGCCAGGCGAAAGAAAAGATCCTGACGCATGAGTTTACCGGCACGTAGTTCATCCAGATTCTGGTTGGCTGCAGCCACAATATTCAGGTCGGCTTTTAAGAGTTTGGAGCCCCCGAGGGTATAGTATTCGCGTTCCTGGAGTACCCGCAACAGCTTACTCTGCATAGACATGGGCAAGGATGAGATTTCATCCAGGAACAAGGTGCCGGTTTCGGCCTGGCGTATCCTTCCCTGACGGGCGCTGACGCCTGTGGCCATCCCGGCCTCGGTTCCAAAAAGTTCGGCTTCCAGGAGTTCACCGGGAATGGCCGCACAGTTGAGGGCCACAAATTCCCCCTTACGATCCCAAAGTCTGTGAAGGGCCCTGGCTACCAGCTCTTTTCCGGTACCCGTCTCACCAATAACCAGAACGGAATTGGAGTGAAAACATAGGTCTGTGGCCCTCTCCAGCGATGAACGAACCTCGGATCCCACAAATTCATTCCAGGTACCCTGTGTTCGACTCTGCCTCGATTTTTTCTGTCCCTGAGGGCTGATTCTACTAAGCCCAAGGTGCAGGATCAATAAAATCTGTTTGCAAAAAGCATCTTTCAGGGCGTTGGGTTCTGATTCAGAGAAAAGGATATCCAGCACCAGCGAGGGTTGATCCAAAGGATATCGATAGCGCGAATACCCATGTTCAGCGGGACTAATCAGGGCATCCTCACTCGGAGGACTTCCCATTTCTCCCAAAAGAATTTTCTCCTCCTGGTCCATCTCCTGGTGCAGAATCAAATGCACGGGCGAAAAACTATGATCCAGGGTTTCTAAAAGGTACTCAATACCAAACTCTTTGGACTCAAGTGCTTTCTCAAGACCTGAACACAGAGCCCCCAGTTCCATGGAGTCAGAACCCTGATGTTTAGAGTCCTGTCGGGCGTTTGCGCCGCTCATGTCAGTATCACCCACACGGACTCCTGCCAGACGATCCTGGGGAAGCTGACGTTCCACCGAGGCCTTGACGGATCCAAAATGAAAAATCTGGCCCAAAGGAATGGAGCTCATTCCCTCCAGGACTTTTCCATCAATGACGAGGTGGGCGCCCTTGACTCCATTAATATGCACTTCGTCTCCCCGGCGTTTGATGCGCACATGCCGGGCTCGCACACCGGGAGCCTCGACGCGAATATCACAGGTTGCCCCGCTTCCGAGAAAGGTATCGCCTTCAAGCAGGGCTTCAGATTGGAAGCGGCCCTTGATTTCCAGGTGCAGACGATAGACGGCTTTGCTATCACGGCCTTCAGCACTAAGGTCACCGACTTTTATCCTTACGCTCATAATTAGGCCTCCTCAATCATGACCAATGAGTCAATACCCTGTTCATTGAGTCAATCATTTCCGTGCATTACCATGATTAAAGCATTTTTTATGATACTAGTCTATGACAATTGACTCTTTGGTCAGTGATTTATTTCTTCTTTTTTGTTCAAGTTCAGGTTGCCAGTGTTTAACAGAGCTTGTTTGAGGCTGATTAGAGCTCTTTCAAAATTTTGGCATAAACAATGCTAACAAAAAGGAGTAATCGGATTTTTGCGGTTTTGGTGAAGCTAAATGATATCCAAATTAAGAATTGAATTTCGGGAATTACCCGATCGACCTAGAGTTTTAACCCAGGATGAACTGCGTGGAGTCATGGGTGGGCGAGGAAACCCCTGGATTCCAGGGCTCGACTCAACGCAGAACATCCCACGTGCCTCCACTCTTTTCCCTGAATCCTTATTTCGCAAACCAGTGATCTAGTTCGATCTGGTTTAGCATGGATTCAGAGAGGCGGCAACGGGTTGACCATGGTTTAAAGAGTTAAATCCTTTAGAAGCCTTTTTTAAGAATGTCCGGCGTGGTGCCCTCTCACCCCAGAGAGTACCGACGGGAGTGCCGCCGGACATTTTCTTTTTCCCATTTTTTAACGTACCGGGGTGTGGGTGCGATCGAAATACTCGCGGGTATCCTCTAGAACCTGACGGTGTAGAAAAAGTAAGGCAATCAGGTTGGGTATGGCCATGAGCGATAGAGCAATATCACCAAAGGCCCAAACCACATCCAGCGCGACGACAGCTCCCGTAAAGACAAAACCAAGATAGAGCAAACGATAGATCAGGATATAGCGTACCCCAAAGAGGTAGACAAAGCTGCGATCTCCGTAATAACACCAGCCTACGATGGTGGAAAACGCAAATAGAAATACCGAGAGGTCCACGATTTCATCACCCCAGGTGACAATGGATGCCAGTCCGAGTTCAAATGCCTTGCCGGTTAAAGGCGCGCCGGCAAGCAGGCCGCGCCCCTGAATTCTCAGGTTTTTGGGAGGGCTTAGAATCGAGCCGTTCTCTATTTTCAAAACCCCATTATAAGGCCCCATAGGGGTGGATAGAATCACTCCATCGAGGGCGGCGTGGTTGACTTCCAGCAAAACCCCCTGAAGCTGACCGTCAGCTATTTTGATTTCACCATGAAAGGGGACGGGCTGACCCATTTCAATACTGGAGGCCACCACGACATCAGCTGGATTATAGCTGGCTTCAAATTTAGTGTTCCAGGCTCCGGTAACAAGAATGGTTAGCGCAGTGAGAGAACAGATAATAATCGTATCGATAAAAGGCCCCATCATGGCTACAACGCCTTCGCGCACGGGTTCTTTTGTTTTG
>CAZRLV010000008.1:0-22238 GCA_964600955.1 uncultured bacterium | reverse complement strand
TAAATAGCCATCTGTGGCTAAACCCCTGGATCCTGAATCAAGTTCAGGATGACGCAACGGTGTTTTTTTTCTTCAACCTTGAATTCCTCGACACCTTGGGTCCTTGAATTCTTGATTTCAAGGATGACACGGTGGGGGAACAGGATGATGCGGTGACTCTTCCCCGTTCATTACCCCCATTGATTCTGTTAGTTCCTCTGCCTCTAGTTAATGCTCTAGTGGTGGATTCTGGCCAGGAGGGGGCGGAAGGGTCCCAGGTTCTTGCGGGTGCTTAGAACGGTTTGCAGTTTTTTCTGATTTGCTTGCAGAGGAAAGCTTTGCACAAGAACTTCATAGAGTTTTCGGTTTTCGTGGTAGGCTTTCTCGATGCGGTCCAGTCTTTCACTCAATGTAGGTTGGATTTTATCGAGTAAAACTTTGAGAACTTTGTCGCGGTCTGGTTTTCCCGTAATACCTTCAATTCCAAACGCCAGATAGATGAGAGGGGTACCCTCGTAGCTATGGATCAGACCGGCCCCTGCCTTTTCGATTTTATAGTGAAAAAGAAGTGAGGCGTTTTCATTTGCCGCAGCGATATGATCGGGAGAACCCTGATCCTCGGCGCTGTCTTCTCCATCTAGGCTGAACTCTAAGCCCTGGCCCTCAACAACCTCAAAGTCCTCGTCATGCTCGCTCTCATCCTGGACCCAGCGAGCACCCAGAACATCACGGTAAAAATCCGTGTCTTGCAGGTCACGACCGATGTCTTGACCTGAGAGGATCAAACGACCTCCACTCTGGATATATTGCTGGAGCATCTCCTGTTCGCTTGGTTCAAGGGTACGCTGCCAGGTCATGCCCGTGTACCAGATGATCACGTTATAAGGCAAAAGATCATTGAGAGAGTGTAAATCCTGATTGTCTGTTTGAACATCATGAGCCACCCCAAGAGTATCGAGGCTCTCGCTGACATAGGACTCAAAATCCCGGGAGAGGTCATCGCCCACAACCAAGACCTCTGGGGAAGGGTCCAGGGTGATTCTTTTTTTGAGGTTTTTATTAAAAAGAAATTTAAGGGTTTGAGATCGATAGCCCATAGAAACGATCTTCAATCGCAAAAACCCTCCAGGTAAAGAAGCGTTGTAAACTCCCGTAGGGAACACCGCATCTTCCAGGGGGCTTTCCTGGAACTCAATGCGGGAATTTTCAATCAGCGATCCTTTTGAGTCTACGACCTCCAGATTTAGGTTAAAACTGTCAGCCTCAGACATAACCAGGGATGCGTTCTTGGTCTTTCCAGCCTTGATGACAGTGGCAAGCATCTTGGGGTAGGCGCCGTGGGACTCAACACGTAAACTAAGCGGTCCCTCAGGTGCGAAAATGCGTAAAAACCCATCAGAGTCGCTGTGATATATCTTACCGCTTGGGACACCGACTCGTGATGGGTAGGCCCCGGGAGCCTCTACCTGAAGATGGAGCCATCCGCCAGATTTTGCCAACCTTACGGCTTCATAGGCATTGAGAAGTCCATGGCCTGTTTTTGGGTCTTTTCCTTGAACATCAAGATCTTCTGCCGAAGCGATCAAGGCTTCCTCCAAAACATCCACAGAAATTTCTGGATTCGCTTCGAGCATTAAAGCCGCGACTCCTGCCACATGCGGGGTCGCCATGGATGTGCCACTCAGGCGTTTATAGCCAGCCTTTAAATCAAGAGACAAAACTTCATAACCTGGTGCTGCTAAATCGGGCTTGATAACCTCACCACCTTCCCAAGTGATATTTCCCCGCGATGAAAACCAGGCAAGAGTTCGATTTGGAGTGAGGGCAGCCACAGCCAGGGAATGAGGATACCCACCTGGGGTTCGAATGGTGGAGCGTTCAGGGCCAGAATTGCCAACCGCGAAAACCGGCAAAATCCCAAGTTCCCTCCACGCCTGAACAATTTCCCACATGGGCTTTTCCTGGTCCAGGGTCCCTGGATATCCCCCCCAGGAATTGGAGATAATTCGAGGGTGATCGTCGGTCTCTGGATTACCATCGGGATCACTCATCCACTGCATGGCTCTGAGAATCATTGAGAGACTTGTTTTTCTGCGGCTACTAAATATTTTTGCAACGATGAAACGCACTCTCGGAGCTACCCCGATATGCTTGCCGCTCAGATTACCTCCACCGATGGTACCCAGTACATGGGAACCATGACCCTGATCATCATTGGGTCGATCATCGGGAAGAGTGGTTACAAAATCATGAGCCTTGATCACTCTGTCTTTGAGCTCGGGGTGATCTGCGTAGCCTGTGTCAATTACACCCACAGTAACGCCTTTACCGCTAACAGACAACTCCTTCCAGGCGCGACCCGCCTCAATCATCTCAAGACCGTAGGTGAAATCTTCAGACTCGCGTACGGGCTTACTCAGTCCACGCTTTGGAAGATCAAGGGTGAACTCGCGATCGAAATGCAAAGAAAGAATGTCATTTCGTTTGAGAAGCTGGGAAATAACATGAGAAGAGGCCGTAATAATGGCAGAGTTATTGATCCATAGAGTCTCAATCTTGAGACGCTCACCCGAGAGAATCCGGTCCGTAAAGAAATCACGCAAATTAGATTGCGTCTTTTGCGCCCAGGCTATTTTTTGCAATTTAGTCTGTGAAGGGCTTTGAGATTGCAGGGCAGGGACAAACGACGCGCCAAAACGAGCTATGACCGTCAACTCCTTCTTCTGTGCAGGCTTTAGGGAAGCTCGCAGTTCTGGGTCCAGAATGGGTCGGCTCTGTGCCAACTCTAGAAGGCTTAGAAATAAAAAAACGGGGAATAATCTCATTTGAAATCGGGCAACTTTCATTCCTTTTGGTTAGAAAAGTATGATAGTTTTTATCGAAGGAATGTCAACCCTGTTAGGTGATTCAGTCTAACCCCCTT
This sequence comes from uncultured bacterium, assembly GCA_964600955.1. Taxonomy (GTDB): domain Bacteria; phylum Muiribacteriota; class UBA6191; order UBA6191; family UBA6191; genus CAZRLV01. The sequence continues at coordinate 19,336 of CAZRLV010000008.1, read as the reverse complement.
TTTAAGAGCCAGTCTGATATGCCTTGGTGCAGCGGGCTTCTTCTCTTTTGAATCTGGTGTCCGAATAAATCAAAAAAATTACGGGGGCATCGCAGCGTTTGCAGGTATAGCTCCCTTTTTTATTGCCTTTGCCTACCCAACAGTGATTCTCGCATTTGACGAGATAACGAGGGGGGATATATTTCATTGCCTGACAGCGGTTGCCTGTGGCTCCAATCATCTGAGCGCACTCTTTCCAGTGCTTGTCATGGTGATGATGATGGCCCGTGATGGCATGCGCAATCTCATGCAAAATAATCTCATTGAGCTCGGCCTCAGTACCATAGCGGGAATGCTCCAGAGAGATCATGATTTCTTTATAGTCGAAATCACAATGAGCCACGCGTGTGGCCCCGTTGGCAAAGCCAAATTTCCAGCCCCAAAGCTCAAAACCCGTTAGTCGTTTGACCACCCAGTCCGCGAATTCCTCCAGCTCGGCTTCTGTTCTAGAGATCTTCCCCTCTAGTGCGGGAGAAGCCGAGGTCAGAAGCGTCAAACGCTGATATGGCACCTTATAAACCTCATCCTGCTTTGAAATCACCACGGCCAGTTTGGGATTGAGCCGCGCGATCGTACCCAGGATCTCTTCGCCTTTTTTGCGAAACCAAACCTGATCATTGACATGAAACTTCAAACGCAAACGATCGGTGGGACTCAAGGAATATTTCCAAGGATCCGAAAAATCAGGTTCCTCCTGGTTGACCTCGTTCATCCTACCTGATCAAAGCGACGTTGAAGCATGGTGATGGTCTTAGTCTCAGTATAGGCATCCAGTGCCTGCTCTCCAAGTTCACGCCCCAGACCCGACATCTTGAATCCGCCAAAAGGTGCCGCCGGGTCTACGGCGTTATAGCAGTTAATCCAGACCGTTCCGGCTTTGAGTTCATTTGAGAGGGCGTGTGCCTGATGCAGGTCTCGGGTCCAAACACCGGCCGCAAGACCGTAGGGCGTATCATTGGCCCTTTTTACGACCTCGTCCAATTCTTCAAAGCGTAAAACACTGGCAACGGGGCCAAAGATTTCATCGCGGGCAATGGACATTTGATCTTGAACCCCCGCAAAAACAGTGGGGGCCACAAAAAAGCCCTTCTCAAAAACCCTTTGCCCCCCGGCCACGCAAGTAGCCCCCTCTTTGCGTCCAAGATCAATATAGTGCAGAATTTTATCAAACTGAGTCTGATCAATCTGAGCACCATGCTCTGTGCGCTCATCAAAGGGATCGCCCACCACTCTTTTTGAAGCTAAATCCGCCAGTTTTTCCACAAATTGGTCGTAGATGGGAGCCTGGACAAAAACCCGACTCCCTGCACAGCAGTTTTGGCCCATATTCGAGAAAATCGCACCGAAAGCTCCTTGCACGGCCTCATCCAAATCGGCGTCTTTTAGAATGATATTAGGGCTTTTGCCTCCCAGTTCAAAGCTGAGACGCTTCATGGTATCAAGCGTCTCGCGCTTGATGATTTGAGCCGTGGTCCCCTCTCCGGTGAAAGCAATTTTATTGACCCATGCATGGCGAACCAGAGCCGCTCCAGCCGTAGGTCCAAATCCGGGTACAATATTGAGAACTCCCGGGGGTATTCCCGCGTCCAGGGCTAGTTTCCCCATGAACAAGGCTGTGAGGGGGGTTTGTTCGGCTGGCTTTAGCACAGTGGTACACCCACAGGCCAGAGCAGGGCCTAGCTTCCAAGCAGCCATATTCATCGGGTAGTTCCAGGGGATAATCAGTCCGCAAACCCCGACGGGCTCTCTTTTGGTATAGGTTAAACGCGGACCTGAAGTGGGAATGGTTTTCCCCTGGATTTTATCGGCCCAACCCGCAAAATATCGTAAAACCTCAATGGCTCCGGGAACATCTGAGCTGAGGCTATCGCCAATGGGTTTACCGTTGTCAATGGATTCCAGCAAAGCGAGTTGTCTAGAATTTTCCTCCATGAGGTCGGCCCATTTGTAGAGCAGACGCCCACGCTCTCTGGCATCCATATTCTTCCAGGGGCCTTTTTCAAGGGCTTTATGGGCTGCCTGAACTGCTAGATCCACATCAGCCATCTCTGCCTGCGCGACCTCGGTGATTAAGTCTTCAGTTGATGGGTCCAGTGTGGAAAAGGTTTTTCCGCTTAGTGACGGACGGAATTCCCCATCGATAAGAAGCTCGGTTGGCCCCAGGTTAATGAGGTCCTGATGGGTGTTTGAAGGGGAGATGGGATTTGTCATTCGCATGGCCTCCGGGAAATTTAGATTTTGAGGATATGTTCTCATTCCTTTGGTGAAGAAGCAAGGGTATGAATAAAGGAGGTAGAATGATGGATCTGTTTTGGTTCTTCATTTAGGGTGTTAGACTGTGAAATCTGGAATAAATAATGTTTAGAGCTGGTTTGATTTTTTTATTTTTTGGCGCTTTATTTTGCGCGTTTTCTGAAAAACCATTTTTGCGTTATGCCAAAGGATTTGAGGTTCGAGTCATTGACGGCATTAAGGTCGTCACCGTGGGACAAATTGGAGAACCTACACAAAAACCACATTCTTATGTTCTTGTGCCACGGGGTACGGAAGTAAGCTTCAGGTTAAAAGACGCCCAGTTGATTGAAGTGCCCGTACGTTCGGTCGCAGGTCTTTCTCAGATTCACGCTTCTCATCTGATCAAACTTGGATTGGCACGCAGGTTAAAGGCTTTTGGAAGCCTAGAGCTTCTAAAGCATAGCAAGCTAAGACAACGCATCAGCCAGGGCAAAATTCTAGAGGCGGGCTCTGATGTAGAAAAAATTCAAAGAACCTGCTTCAAAGAAGGTATTGATCTGGTGGTTGATGTAGGTACGGGGGATCCAAGAGATCGATTCAACTCATTGATTCAAATGAATATCGGTGTGATCAAGTTCAGGGATTACCTGGAACCTCACCCACTTGGCGCTGCGGAATGGATTAAATTTACAGCCTTGTTTTTTAACTATGAAAGTCTGGCAGAAGATATCTTTAGTGTTGTTGAAGCACGCTACAATCGCCTCAAGAAAATGACCCGTAAATGCCGCTTTCGACCAACAGTACTGCTAAACTCCATGTACCGGGGACGCTGGCATCTTCCTGGCAGAGATAGCTTTTGGGGACAGATCCTCTTCGATGGCGGTGGAACCTATATTTTTAATCGAGCTCCTGGGCAGTCTGTGCATGAACTGGGGTTTGAAAAGCTCTTGGATATAGCGGGTCAGGCCAAGTTTTGGGTCGCTCCGGAGATCAAGAATGAAAACCACCTTTTGGAACGTGACCCTCGTCATAACAGGTTTTCAGCCTATACGAACAGAAGAATTTACGGGGATCTTAATGGACAGATGGACTTCCTGAGAAATCAACCGGACTTACTGCTAAAAGACCTGATTACCATCCTTCACCCTGAGTTGTTTCCAGAGGAAAAGCCGGTGTATTTGAGGGAAATATGATGAAGAAAGGAAGGAAGTAACAGAACTAAAGAACTATCGGAACTCATAGGTTATCGGTTAAGCCGAAGAAGGGCATGAATGCCCTAAGGTATCGTCATTCTCCGACTTGATCGGGGGATCCATCTTCCTCTTCTCTTCGATGATTCGTGCTTGACCAAGCTTTTCGACCTTTTGAATGGATCCCCCGGTCAAGCCGTAGGATGACAATTCTTTCAAAATCTTCCCCTTTTCTTTCCCCATTCCGATGATTCCTTTAGTTCCGATATTTCTCTAGTGCCCTCCCCCCCTATGATTCCTTTTCTCTTTCAACCTTTCCTAATTGCTTAGCCGGGATTCCGCCTTTTATGATGTGGTCGTCTATGGGTCGGGTGGCAAGTCCCATAGCGCCTAGAATAGCGTGATCTCCAAGGCTTTGACCGGATAGTACTGTTGCATGGTAGGTGACGCGAGCCCCCTCGCCTATGACAGTGTTATGCATTTCAATATCCATAATGTCATCAGCGTGGTGATGGTGGGAATAGATATTTGCGAAATCTGAAACAGACGAGTTGCGTTTAAGCCAGATCCCGCCACGATCATCCAGCATCACCTCACGATGAATAACCACGTTATCATCGACCCTGAGATTATACCCGTAGGTGAACTCAATATTATGAAACAACTTTACATTCTCACCGAGATGCTCAAACATAAATCGTCCCATAATACGTCGAAAGGGAAAAGCAAAAAGAGTGTTTCTACCCAGAGGCAATTTGTCAAAATATGTCCATAACCAATGAACGGGCTTATTTCTGGCATATTTTTCTCTATCAATATCCCCGTAATATTCCGGTTCTTGTGCGGCATTTCTGGGATCCATACACAAGAGTCGAGTCAGTGAGGCCAGGTCATTTTTCTCGCGAGCCTTGCTCAGAGCTTGTTCGTAGCCAGACTTACCGGTTTCAAGTCTGTAGAGAGTTTCACAAACCAGCTCATTATTATCGATGGAAACATCTTCAAGCTGCGCCTCAAACTGAGCGAAAAACTCTTCGAAAATGGGGCTCCATGCCCCTTGAAATTTCAAGTCTCTATATTCTCGTCGCATAGGTCCCCCAGGGGTGAGTTATCATAGCAAACTATAGCATGGCTACAGGAAAAAGCGCTTTTGGGTTCCAATCCTGAGTCAAGCGAGAAAACGGCGTTCTTTGGGAATCACCACGAGTCCCGACTCCGTGACCGTCCATTTTTCACGGTCTGTCTGAAGATCGTAACCAATTTCAGTATCCTCAGGAATCTGAGCGTATTTATCAATGATACAAGAGCGCAGTTTACAGTTTCTGCCAATCTCTACCCCATCCATGATGATACAGCCATCAACTTCCGAGAAACTATTGATTCTTACACTAGGAGATATAATACTGTCCTTAATGGTGGCCCCAGAGACGATTGCCCCCTCGCAAACCACTGAATTGATGGCTTGACCCGTTCGGTGGGGTCCAAGATGCACAAACTTCGCCGGTGGGCTGAAGCTAACGCTCGAGCGAATAGGCCATTCCCGATTATAGAGATCCAGGGCCGGTTTTACCGCGCGCAAGTCCATATTGGCTTCATAATAAGCATCCAGGGTTCCAACATCCCTCCAATAACTATTGGAAGCTGCTGAAATTGAGCCTGGAATTATATTGCGCCCAAAATCGTAAGCATAGAGGCGTCCATGCTCTTTGAGTTTGGGTAAAATGTCTTTGCCAAAATCATGACTGCTGGAATTATCCTTAGCGTCATCGCGCAGTGAACTAATCAGTTCTCGAGTAGAAAAAATATAGTTCCCCATAGAGGCCAAAGCTCGCGTGGGATCCGTTGGCATAGGGGTTGGATTCTCGGGTTTCTCCTGAAACCCGGTAACCTGCCAATCTGAATTGACTTGCAAGATCCCAAAAGAGGAAGCTTCCTCTAAAGGCACAGGGATGGCCGCAATGGTACAATCCGCCGATTTTTCATGGTGATATTTAGCCATAGCTGAAATATCCATTTTATAGATATGATCGCCCCCAAAAACGGCAACCAAAAAAGGATTCTTCTCACGAATGAGGTTCATGTTCTGATAGATCGCATCGGCAGTGCCCTGATACCAGAGATCCCCCGTATTCATCTGAGCAGGAACACAGGTAATAAATTGGCTCTTAAGGAGTGAGCCAAAACTCCAGGTCTCGCTAATATGCTCCGTGAGCGATTGCGACTTAAACTGAGTTAAAACATAAACTGAATAGATTCCCGAATTAATGAAATTGCTCAAAACAAAATCAATAATGCGATAGCGGCCCCCAAAAGGAACCGATGGCTTGGATCGATAACGGGTAAGAGGTTCCAGACGAGTGCCTTTGCCTCCTGCCATGACAAGTCCCAGAATTTCCGGTCGCATCCCTCTCCCCCTTCGCCTACCAGTGGATTTTTTGTCTCAGTTTTAGGATTACTCTCTTCGTTCCTATGATAGCATAGGTCCATGGGTTCAAGCTCCAGACTCATCATCGGGCAATACTTCCCAGGAACCTCATTTCTGCATACGGCCCATCCGGTCCTCAAAATGGCCCTTCTCTTCTTCTACTGCACGCTGGTTTTTCAGGTTCATGCTCTACGAGAACTGCTCATATTATTTCCGATTCTCCTACTCCTTGCCCATGTAGCCGGAGCAACGCCTTCACTAATCCTTCGGGGGCTACGCCCCCTGTTTTTTCTACTTCTTGTCACGTTTTTTATTCATTTGTTCACCACACCGGGAGAGCCACTCATCAAGATTGGAGTTTTCCATGGCTCCTTGGAAGGACTCAAACAAGGGACTTTCTACAGTCTACGATTGATTCTTGTGGTGCTGGGATCGTCCTTGCTGACCATAACCACCTCATCCGTTCAAATCACTTACGCACTCGATCGTATTCTCAAACCACTGATGAAGATTGGTTTTCCTGCTCAGGAATTTTCTCTCATGATCGCCATTTCTTTACGCTTCATTCCTGTTCTTCTTGAGGAATATGAAAAGCTGATCCTGGCACAGACTGCGAGGGGAGCCAAATTCAAGTCTAAGCATCCCAAAATCAGATTGCATGCCTACACCAGTATCTTGGTCCCCATTTTTCACAGAGTCTTTGAAAGAGCGGATAGTCTGGCAATTGCTATGGAAGTGCGAGGCTTCAATCCAGACCGCGAACGCACCAGCATACACAGCTATGGCTTTGGAATCTCAGATTTCTGCCTTCTGATGACCTTTGCGTCCAGTACGGGACTGGTGCTTCTCACACGCTTGATTCCCCTCTAACGTGTTAGAGAGGGAGTGTGTGAAAAACTTGAAACTTCCTGAGGGCTGGTTGTCTCCCAGGTGACCAGGACCTGTGCAGCCAAACAAACGGAACTATAGGTTCCAACGACTACTCCAATCAGCAGAGCAAAAGAAAATGACGCTACTCCGGTCCCACCGAAGACAAAAAGAACGATGATTGGACAAAGGGTGGTCAAGGAGGTATTGATCGTCCTAGATAAGGTCTGGTTCAGGGAGTTATTCACGATTCGATCAAATTTCTCCTTGCGCAGAAGTCTGATATTTTCACGAATGCGGTCTAAAATCACAATGGTATCGTTTAATGAATATCCAATGATGGTGAGAATGGCGGCTATGGTGGATGATTCGAACGGTTTTTGAGTCAGGGCAAAAATACCCAGGACAATCATGACGTCATGGACAAGAGCCAGGATAGCAACCATCGCGTAGCGAAAATCGAAACGAATGGTGATATAGAGAACGATCACCAACAGTGAAAACAGGATCGAATAGATGGCGGCCTCTTTGAGGTCATCCCCGATGGATGGGCCAATATTGACAAACTTACGTGTTTTAGCGGTCGGGAACACCTTGCGAAACTCTTGCAAAACTACAACATCCATACCTTCTTCACCCAGCTTGCCCGGAATGAAGTCAGAGGTTACGAAAAACTCCCGCCCCTTTTGGCCCACGGTATCATCCAGGTCAATACTTTGAACTTTGATGCGCTGAAAATGGGCTTTGAACTTTTCCAGCCCCAGGATCTTTTTCACGTCCTCGGAAGTCACCTGTTCCTCGAAGCTAAGTCTTAAGATGGAGCCCGACCTGAACTCGATGCCCAGATTCAGTCCTTTGAAAATTAAAATACCTGCGCAAGTCAGGACTGCCAGAAGCGAAAAAACATAGTAGCTTGCCCGTTTCCCTACGAAATTAATGTTCATCTGAGTTCCCCTACCCGCTTAAATACTGATACTTTGTGCCTGAGTCTTTCCAAAATAAGTGGCCAATAATACCTTCACAACAAAAATGGCGGTAAACATACTGGCTAGAATTCCTAATGAGAGTGTTACAGCAAAACCCTGGATCGGCCCTGAACCAAACTTAAACAAGATAAAACAGGTAAGAAGTGAGGTTACATTGGCATCTACAATGGCTGTAAATGCCTTTGAAAAGCCCACATCCACCGCTGCACGCACAGATTTTCCGCCCTTAAGCTCCTCTTTGATGCGCTCAAAAATAATGACATTGGCATCGACTGCCATACCCACGGTTAAAATCAGACCCGCGATCCCCGGCAACGTAAGGGTTGCGCCAAGAAAGACCATGGCTGCCATCAGCAAAAGAAGGTTAAACAATAAGGCCAGATTAGCGATGCCGCCCGAGAACCTATACCAGACGAACATCAAAAGGAAAACCAGCAAAAAACCAATTTTACCCGCCTTGAAACCACGTTCAACCGAATCCTGACCCAGAGTGGCTCCAATTCGGTTTTCATGGACCGGAATCAGCTTGGCCGGCAGAGAGCCCGCCTTTAAAACATCTACAATTCCGCGCACATAATCTAGATCAAAACTACCTTCAACGACACAATCCTGCCCGAACTGCTCTTTGATATTGGGGGCCATATAGACCTCGCCCCCAAGGACAATTGCCAGACGTTTACCCACAAGACGCTTGGTCTCACGCATGAGAACCTCAGCCCCGGCATCTTTAAACTTCAAGCCGATTTCAGGTCTTCCGTATTCATTGAATCGAGGAAAGGCAGATTCAATCTGATCTCCCTTGACGATATTTTTTCTCACCAGTAAGTACCAGAGAGGGGCCTGAGCCTCTTCACCGGATTTCGTGGACTCTGTGACTCCGCGTACGATTTCATATTCACTATTTTGTGCCTGTGCCCCAAAACTCAGGGCAGATTCGCGGGCATCGATCACTTCCTGAAACTTTAAAAGATCTGTCTGACCGATTACGGTTTTTACCTGATTTTCATCAAACCTACCAGCCAGCTGAATACGGATATGGTCCTCATCATATCTTTGCACCACGGGCTCAGTGATACCCAGGATATCGATTCGGTTTTTCAAAACTTGGATAGTTTTTCTCAGCAATGCCCTAGCCGCCTGCTTATCCTTGAGAGGCTCATCCCCTTCCACTCGATAAATGAGGTCGATTCCTCCTTGAAGGTCTAAACCGAGAGTCACCTGTTTTTCGTAAAGGAAGCGCTGCAGGAAACGTGGATCCCGATCAAATCCTCTTTTTTCGCGCTCTTTGGAATACGCTTTTTCCCATTCCCCGGACTCCAGCTTTGAGTTTTTATTGAGATCGTAAATCCCCATGAAACCCACATCGCCCTGCATAGAGCGGCGATGGTATTCTTTAAAATCCAAGACCGAAAGAATGCCGTTTCTATCAACATCCTCCACCTCGGGAAAGATTCCCAGAGAAGGTAAAGCCGTGTATAGACTTAAGCCGAAAATAACTAGAATTATAATAATTTTTGGAGCATGATTCTCACGCATAAACACCCCTCAGGGAGGCTAATAGGGGCCACCCTCGTTAGGACTGGCCAGTATAGAGGAAGCCCTGAGTCCTGTCAAAAAAAAAGTGGACCAAACCGATGGTCGGCTTCATCCACACTGATATCCGAAAGGCTGGTAGTCCCAAAAGGAGTCGCGGCCTGTGGAAATTGAATTTTAAGACTTAATAATGCTTTTGAACTCTTTCCCAGGAACAAACTTGGGAATTCTAGAGGCCTTAATCATGATCTCTTTCTTCGTCTGAGGATTGATTCCTTTACGAGCTTTCCTTTCAGAAATCTTGAAAGAACCAAAACCCACTAACTGCACCGCCTGGCCTCCTTTAAGTGAAGACTCAATGGTTGTGAGAAACGCATCCAAAGCCTTCTGTGCGTCAGCTTGAGAAATGGAGGCCTTCTCAGCAATCGCCTTGATCAACTCTGATTTATTCATGTCCTACTCCTTAGAAAGTCTTCTCTACACGGCCTTGGACTCAGGGATTTACCAGCCCCTCTCCGCTAGCCAGAGCACTAGTCTAAGTAATCGTGGTCAGGATTTCAAGGAAATAATTAGGCAGCTTCCGCATGCAGGGACTGTTCGTGCAAACCGCGATAGTATTTGGCCACTCTTTTTTGACCCTGGAATTCATAGACTCTTGAGAGTAAAAAATAGAGCCGGGCGAGTGACTTTCCCTGTTTTAGAAGCTCCAAAAGCACATCTCGAGCCTCGGTCAGAAACCCTAGTTCCATGGCCAATTCAGCATATTCCATGTCCATGGAATAGGAATTGGCTCCACCGATATAGCCCGCTTTGAGATAATCATAAGCTTTTTGAGCCTTGCCCTGCTCGCGATAATAGCGGCTTAGATAATCGAGAGACTCCTGATCAAAGCTATTGTCTTTTAACACGGAACGATACAATGTAGAGGCCTTGCGTCTTCGATTAAGACCACAATAAAGACCTGCCGCTTTTTTCTTCAGAGCTACACTATCCGGCCCCAAGGTACGCAGGGTATTAATAACCCGCACACGGTAAGCAGAGTCTCCCAGTTTTCCAGCGGCCCAGTCCATTCTTTGCAGAGCTTTGATTTTGTCTGAAACCTTGGAAACCTTGGAATATAGTCCTTCTAGAAACTCAATTTCCCCCTCGGAATCTCTCAAACCCCGACAGAGCTCCCATCCAAGCCCCAGGGCCCGGATATCCCGATTCAAGCCCTTCATTTGCCGGAGTTCCGTCATGGCCTTACCCAGAGCCCCCCGATCACGGTAGATCCTAGCTCGGTAATAACAGGCTGAATCCAGCGAAGCATCACTCAAATAATCCATGGCCGAATTAAAGTCTCCTAGGTGAAAATACACCGTGCCAATCACTCCGTCCAAAACCTCTACAGGCACACGTAAGCCACGATTTCCAACGTCACCTTTGAGCCTCTGGTAACAGGAAAGGGCTCGACGCCATTCACGCTTGCGGAAAAAATACCCCCCCAATTCATAACAGAGCTTTGAAGAACTGTGATACTCCAAAAAACGAAAGGACTGGATCTCCCACTGAGCTTCACGACCGGCAGATTTAAGATAGCGGATATACTCCAAATAAACTCGTTTTAACTTGGGGAAGGGAAGAACAACTGACTCCAGGATATCAGCAGCTTCAGCAAATCGTTGCCCCAAAGCCAGCCCCCGGGCAACATAAACCCTGGCGATTATCGAGTTAGGACACTCCACTTGAAGCTTGGTGGCCGAATTTAAAAGAGCATCGGCGCTTTTTTTAGCATAGAGATCTTTCAGGTATTTAAGAGTCGCTTTTCGAATCTTCATAACAACCCCCTTAGTTCGGTCAAATTCTTTTCGGTTGGCTGCTGATTAAAAATCGCGGAGCCCACCACAGCCAGATCAACCCCCAGAGTATTCATGCGAGCTATATTCTTATTATTGATGCCGCCATCGACCTCTAGAAGCAGGGGTTTTCGCGAGGTTCGGCGCCGGTCAAACTCTGTAATTTTAGCCTCCATGGATGAGATAAATCCCTGCCCTCCAAAACCTGGATTGACGGTCATCAGCAAAACCAGATCCAAATCATCCCAGAGATAATCCAGGGCATCAAGAGAGGTCGCGGGATTCAACGCAACCCCTGCCTGGGCTCCAGCAGATCGAATTCTCTGAATCAGGCGATGGGAATGCACTGTGGACTCTGGGTGAATCAGAATTCTCTCACAGCCTACGTCAAGATAATCCTGAAGACTATCTTCAGGATTATTGATCATTAAATGGGCTTCAAACACTCCCGAAAAATGGGGCCGAATACAGCGAATTAGCGGGGGCCCAAAAGTGAGATTGGGCACAAAAGCCCCATCCATAATATCGAGGTGTAGAGTTTTGATTCCAGACCGCGTGAGAGTATCAAGTTCCTCACGGACTCTGGAAAAATCCATACTGAGTATAGAAGGCGCGATCTCCAAGGTCACTACTGGGCTCGAACCCACATCACTCCTCTCAGTTAAAATAAAACTTATATGCGAAGCTTGTTATAATCAGTAGCACCGCTACCCACCTAAACACGGTATCCGGTGCCCATTTTGAAGCCTCTTGCACATCAAATCCATGCCAAATCCGCGAGTATTTGCGAGGTTTTTGCTCCAGGTCCTTCTTGGGCTGACTGGCCTCCGCCTTCCCCTTCAACGCATACACCACGTCAAAGGCGGAGTTCAGCTGTTCCATCTCCATCTGCTCATCCAAGCTCTCTCGGATTTGACAAGAGTTCTCTAAAACTCCCTGGAGCTGATCACAAAACTCTGAGATCCTCTCGATCCTCTTTTCGACATCCAGAGTGACACTTCTGACAAAAAGTTCACATATTTGACCAAAATTGTCCTTTTCCATCTGATTTGCGCGCACCTTCAAAATCGCAAGAAAATGTGCCTTTGCCAGAGAATCCGGTGTGCGTCCCTTGCGAAACGGACTTTCATGGGTCAAAAGTTCATAAAGGAGCGAACCCAGGTAAAAAACATCCAAGGTTTCAGTCTCAGAATTGTCTTCTTTGGGAAGCTCAAGACGCGAGCGATTGAAGCGCAGGACCTGAATACTTCCGTCTTTTCCCACAAAAAGATCATCCTTGGCTATCATTCTAGATGGAAGATCACGTTTGCGAGCCTCAAGCAGTAATTGGGCCACATTCAAAACAACTCGCACCGCAAAATGCAGAGGTAATTCCTTCTTGGACAGCAAAAGATTAAAAATAGGAACCCCATCAAAATAGCTGGTCACCACAAAAAACTTCTTCTTCCAAAGATTCATGTCAAGAATCTCAAAGCCATGATCACTATCTTTCATGGGACGCATGGCCTGCACCGTTTTGACCCAGGCTTTAAGATCCTTACCTTGTTTGAAAAACTGATTCTTCACAACATGCACAAAAACCTTGCGGCGCAACTCCAGGTCGATTCCTAAAAACACATTGGTATGTGTTGTCTCAAAAAACAGCTTTGAGATTTTGTAGCGTCCTTTAATCAAGAAGTTTTTCTCAGCCAAATCCATGATTGGCTCAAACTGAAAGGCGGATTCTAGAGCGATTTCATCGACCATCAAAGACATTGTTCTCTCCCAGCAATTCTATTTTCTTATACAAAAGCCCATCTAAAAACAAATTCAAATATCCGGTTCCCTGATACTGAACATCCAGAAAAAACAAAGCCTCGGGCTGGTGACGGCGGTGATGGACTTCACGCGACCCATTGAAATCTACCATTTCGATTCTCAGATCCTTGGACTTCAATCCTCCTGGAAGCCGAATCTCGACCCTTTGTTTAATCGCCTTTCCCCCGTCCTCGGCTTTAGATACCCTTTGATTAATCCATAGAGCAACCTTACGCAGACCCGTTTGAATCACGGCTCCGGGAACTGGGTCCTGAGCCAGAATTTCATTTTCCGGTCGAACGGGATCCCAGGAATAATGCAGGGGTGACAACTCCCATCCGAGGCTGAGAGCATGGGTACGAGCTACTGACAGAGATCGCCCCTGATAATGTGGAACACGTCCAGATTCAGCCAAAACCTCACCCACCAAAAGAGAAACAGCCTCTCCCTCGCGAACAAAAGACCCCTCTTCTGGAGTCTGAGCCAAAACTTTTCCCTGGTTTTCATGGCCTTGAAAAAGGGTTGAAATTTTACCCACACGAAAGCCCTGACCCCGTAAAAGAAGCCGTGCTCGCCGCAGTTTCACCCCGGTAACTTTAACCACTTTTTTCAAATGTGAGCCTAGAGATACCACCAAAAAAACCTGTCGTCCCTGCTTGACTCGGGTACCTGCAACCGGAGTCTGGTCAATCACTACATTCGCCCCGTAGCGCAGGCTCATTTTTTTCTCCATGATTTGAAGATCGACTCCAGCCGGCTTTTTCTCCAAGGCATAAGTTAAGGTCTTGCCTGTGAAATCAGGAATAATGATCTCTTCTCCATGAAAAAACTCCTGAACCGCAAGTCCGAAATACACAAGCGCCAGGCCGGCCAGACAAGCCAGGAAAGCCAATACGGAGCACCATTTTAAGAATTTTACAATGGCGTTCATCGTTCTCCTGAATTAGATGGAACCCGCTTGAGCAAAGCCACGTAAAAAATCTGATTGCCCAAATCCCCAGCCATAAGAAATCTGCCGTGATCCGCCTGTTGATGCCTCTCTCCGGCCAATGGTTTGAGGGGGATGGATTCAACTGCATGTGAAGTGCAAAGCTTTTGAATCTGAAGCTCTGTTTCTTCGGGGCTGAAAGTACAGACGACATAGATTAGCTCACCATCGTCTGATAGTACCGCCAGGGATTTAGAGAGCAGTTCCTGCTGAAGTTCCTCGAGATATTTTGGCTTTTTATCGGATTTTGTGCATAGATATTCAGGATGGTTCAAAACGGTACCCAGAGCGCTGCACGGGGCATCGAGCAGGATTCTCTCAAACTTACGTCCAGTTTTTTTGCAGTCTTGCAAGTAATCCAAGGCATCCATATGACAAAGATCGGCTCTATGCTTCAACCCATCAAAGTCTTCGAGGCGTTGTTTAAGAAATTCAAATCTGCGTTTGGATTTTTCCACGGCAACGCAGTTCAAATCAGGGAAACGTGAAGCCGCCACCAGAAACTTACCACCGGGGGCCGCGCAAAGATCGAGAAAGCTACCCGTTTTTAAGTCTGAAAAATAATGGGGAACCACCATGGAAAGGGGATCACAAATAACCCCCTGTTGGCTAAGAATCCTGGATTGAACTTCTAAAGAAAGTTCTGCGATCGCGTAACAAGGGATCTCTTCTGTGAGTCGCCTTGCTCCCTTTGGAGCCTCTCCCTGAGGCAAATAAAAGCAAGAAGAAGGAACCCTCAAAAGTCTCTTTTTCCAATCCTCAATTATTTCTGATTTAAAAACTCTCTCCATCTCCAGCCTGTACCAGGCAGGGAGAGTTGTGTTCAAATCCTCAAGCAACTCAGGCCGCCTTTGAAACTCACGTAAGGTCCAGGTAAAAAAACCTTTCAGACCTGAGTATTTGCGAGGAATAAGCTTGATGGCCTCATTAATCGCTGCATAATCTGGAATGGAGTCCATGAATCCAAGCTGGTATAAGGTCATCACTAAAAGCGAGCGTAAATCTCGCGGAAGAGTAAAGTTTTTTCGCAGAGATTTTGCCTGCTCCCACAGAGCCGCATTAAAGCGCAAGGAACCATAAAAAAGACGCGTGATTGTCTGTCGCGAAGCCTGGTTTTGCGAGCTATCTGAACGGCAGCGCTCCAGGATTCGATCCAGGACCACCTCACGATCTTGTCCTTTTGAATAAACCTGAACCAAGCCCTGAAAAACCTCGCTACGCATTCCCAACTTCCAGAATCTAACCCGGGGGCCAGGTTAGTCTACGCCCCCCCAGGAGGTGAAAATGAAGATGAAATACAGACTGTCCGGCAGATGCACCTGAGTTTGAGACAACACGCAGTCCTTCCTCTTCAAGCCCATGCTCACGACAATACTGCCCAATTCCTCGAAAAACAGAATCAATCAGTCCCGGATGTGAGGAAGCCTGAACAAAATTCTCAACATGAATTTTAGGAATGAAAAGAAGATGCCTGGGAGCCGCCGGATTCAAGTCCTCAAACCCCAAAACCGCGTCGTCTTCATAAACGCGTGTCGACGGAATCTCGCCTGCCACAATTTTACAAAAAATACACATATTCCCCTCCACGAAGATCCATTCTACAACAAAAACTAATAATAATTGGGCAAAAATGTTAACAAAACCCCCTTAGTTCACGATAGATGGGTCAAATCCAGGTATTGAAAATCAATCCTGGACCCTAAATTCGCGCTAAACCATTGAGGGAGATCATGAATAAGCAATCGCTAGCTCTTTGTTTTCTAATTAACCTTTCCATACTTTCAGCATTAACTACAAAACCCGAACTGGACATCTCTGTTCAAGAGGAGATCGCCGGCTTGAAGCATCAGTTTCATGACAAAATTAAGAAAGCCAGATTGCTGTTACGTTCAGATAAAATGGACCATGCTTTTTCCATCGCCCTGAATGAAGTTCTCAAGGAACGTCTGAGTAAACCCAATATCTTCGAATCCATTCTAAAGGCTATGGGTCCCAAGGCGAACTTAGGTAGACTCTCTCCCGAAGCCCCCCAAAGTCAGCTATACAGCTATTCCAAAAAACTCAAGGAGCAGGCTGATCTTTTCTATATCTTAACCCAGGCAGCCCATCATGATGAGATCGAGGAATTCAATATGGTTTGCCGCAAAATGATTCGGGAACTAGAGGCTCTAGACAGCATTGAGAACGCTTTGGTTAAGCGCGGAATCCTGAGCGATGTTCTTCGAATCAGGCCCGCTGCTCGCCAGACTCGAGTTTCCGGACAAGTTCACGGGAGTATGTAAGCAGGCTTGATTGCTTGGAGCACAAGGAAGAAGCCTTTTGCGCGGATTTTAGGGCCTCCTCACAGTTACCCGCCTCCTGAAAGCTTAAAGCCAGAAAATAGTTCAAGGCTGGGTCCGAGGGTTGCAGACCTTCGGCCTGCTTAAAATACCTCACTGCCTTCTGAAACTGTCCGAGTTCAAAAAAGCTCCGTCCAAGGTGAAAATTGGATAAAAAAAAACCCGGGTCCAAACTTACTGAGCTCAAAAACTCCAGAACCGCGGCCAAATAATTCCCCTGGTCAAAATAGAGCAACCCCAGATGCTGGAGAGTCTGCACATCCTCTGGGTCATAATGCTTGGCTTTTTTCAAATGATCTTCAGCCAGAATATTGTTTCCCTGGGACTTCAAAATCAGACCAAGATTATAGTGTGAGAAGGAATCTTCTTCATATTGATCTACCGCCTGCTTGAAACAGGTATAAGCCTCTTCAAATTCTCCTTTGCTGCGTAACACAATCCCCAGATAACGCAAGGATTCGCGATCATGGCCCCCGGTCTTTTGAACCACCTGCCTGAAATACTCAGCGCTTCGTTCCAAAGCTCCAGATTTCAACTCTAGAATTCCTCTTGAACACAAGGCCACAACATGGTCAGGCTCCAATTCCTCAAGCGCTTCACATAGCTGCTGAAGTTCACTGTCGTTTTCCATAAAACGAGCGATTCGAATCAAATGCACAAGCGGGGGGGGTCAGACGGAAATCGAAATCGAGCTCTCCCAAGCCATTCACGAGCTTCCTCAAGGTTTCCCTGATCCATGAAAAGACTGGCCAATGCCAAATAAAGCTCAAGACTAGAGGGCTCCAGATCAATGGCCTGCATTAAAAGTGCCTGCGCCTTTGCGCTATTTAGCCGTAAACGATGGACATCAGCCAGACGCAAAAGAATCTGAATTTCGCTCGGCGCCAATGCATGGGCCATTTCCCATTTGGCCAGAGCCTCCTCCAGTAAGCCCTGCCTGAAAAGCTCATCTCCATAGGCTGTCAATAGCGAGGAATCTTCAGGATTCTTGCGGATTTGAGCCTCAAATTCCTCGCGCTCTAATGAGAGCATACTAGGCTTAACCTGAACCTCACGCTGTGGGAAATGAAGTCCCGGTTCTTTTGCAGGAAGGGTTTTTAATAAGGCCGCATAAGTCTCGGCCTCCACACAGTTACCTACCTGCTCTTCCAATTCCAGCAACCCCTCTACGGCATCACGATATTTCGAATTCAGCTCAAGGGCCAGCTGAAAATAATGACGAGCTCCTGAAAGATCCAGCTGATCCTTGCGCAGTTTTCCCAAAAGAGTGTAGATATCCGGCTGGTAGATTTTTGCCTCAATCAATCCCAGTAAAGATCTCTCACCCCCTACATAATCCTTCAATGCTCGAAAAATTCGGGCTTCCAAAATATAAAAATCAGGGCCCTGGCGCAAAATGCTCGGAACCTTTTCCATGGCTCCACAGGCTTTGTGCCACGCACCCATATTCACATACAAGGTGGCAAGATCCAAATAGATGTCCTTAAAAAAAGGCTCCAAACGCTGAACTCTCTGAAGGCAGGACTGGGCCTGTTCATTGAGGCCAAGACTGAGATAGACCCGTCCAAGGCCGTGATGAATATCGCGAAGATGCGGCTCGTAGTCCAAGGCGTTCGTAAAAGGCTTTAGCGCTTCCTCTGCGCGGCCCATTTCCAGTAAAACGGTTCCCAAGCAAACAAGCGAGGCCACATCATCTTCCTTGATCAAAACCGCTTTGCGAAAAGCTTTTTCAGACGCGGAGTTGTCTCTTAACCGCATCCATAGCTTTCCCTTTAGAAAATAATAATAGTAGTTTCCAGGATTGCGCTCCAGAGCCAGGTCAATCTGCTCCAGGGCTTCTTTAAGAAAGCCTATTTTCTCAAAGACCCGGCAAAGATAGAAATAAGCCTGATGGAAATCTGGATCCAGAGCAATTATTTTTTTCAACCTAGGTATCGCCTCTTCATGTGCTCCTTCCTCGACCAGGAGAGTCGCCAGACTCAGGTGAGCCGGAATATGCGGGGGGTGAGCCGCAATAACCCTCTGGAAACAAAAGCGTGCCTCCTGGGTTTGCCCCATTCTAAAATACAATCTACCCAGAGCGTGCTGGGCATAAGGATCCTGGGGATTTAATGCCACTGCTTTTTGGTAGGCTGTACAGGCTTCACCGACCTGACCATGAAATTCATAGGCCTTGGCAAGGTTGTAATAGGCAAAAAAATCGTCGGACTGAAGCTGAAGGGCTTTAAGATTGGCCTCTATGACATCAGAAGGGTTGAGATTCAAACTCAACTCTTTTTAGTCAATACGAGAAACTTTATACCTGTTCTTTCCTTTTGATCAATACTGAGCTCCACAAAAGAAACCTGGACAAAAAGTTCTATCCCCTTGGGTGCCAGAAACCCACGAGCGATGGCGACGGCTTTGACCGCCTGGTTGACTGCTCCGGCACCAATGGCTTGAACGGCCACTTCAGGCTCTTTCTCAAGGATAAGAGCCATGGCACCCGCTACCGATTTAGATTGTGATCTGGACGAAACCTTCAGGATTTCCACTAGCGACCTTTCCTACCTATTCTCAAGCTGAATGCCTCTATGGCACTCTTGGCTGCCATTTGTTCTGCTTTCTTTTTGCTGGGCCCCTGTCCTGATGCCAGACGATCCCCGGCAAAGCTGACTGTGGCCAAATACCCGTCCTTCCCTTGGATTGTATCATAATCTGGAAGTTGTTTTGTAGTTTTTAGAGAAATTTCTTGCAGCCGGGATTTATAGTCAGTCTGTGACTTCAAATGGCCGAATTTTCGCATAATTTTGCGTAAAAAACTGCGGGCCTGAGAGTATCCTCCATCCAAAAACACAGCTGCCAGGATCGATTCAAAACAATCCCCAAGAAATCCCCCTTGCAGTTCCCCTTCCGAGTTTCTAAGACTTTTTTGCACGAGACCCAGCGGCTCCAGGCCAAGTTCACGAGTGATCTGCAAGAGCATTTCACGACTCACAAGGCCTGCGCGCACCTTGGTCAATTCTCCCTGATCACCCGGATTGTCCTCATAAAGAAGCTCGGACACAAAAACTCCAAGCAGTGCATCACCCAGAAATTCCAGGCGCTCATAATGAAAGTCGATTT
>CAZRLV010000007.1:0-22819 GCA_964600955.1 uncultured bacterium | reverse complement strand
AGGAATCTGATTTTTTCTAAACTGAAAATAGGCCTACATGTCCCAAACTCGGGCTGTAGGTGAAAAAAGGATGGATCCCCCGGTCAAGCCGGAGGATGACAGAAATAGGCGCCGTAGGATGACGGTATTTAATTCCCCATTCCATTGCTCCTATTGTTTCCTCTTTTCTTCCCCTATTCCGGTGATTCCTATAGTTCCGATAGTTCTCTAGTTCCTTCTCCCTTCTCCCTTCTTCCAGCATGTTATACTAATCATCCTGAATCGGTTGATCACAAGAAGCCTGATTTTACCCGTGGGTTGGGTGGAGTTGCCAGTTTAGGGTCATCGGTTTGGGAAGGCGGCGATTCCATGAATGACCTTGATTTCTTCAACTCAGGAAATCTCGATTATCTCGAGTCCATGTATGAGCGTTATCGCGAGGATCCCAATTCTGTGGACCCCAGTTTTCGTTATTTTTTTAGCGGATTTGAGGCCGCGCGAACTGAGATTCAAATTGACCCTGAAAGTGGGAAGGTCAGTCGACAGACGCTACCCAGTGAATTTTTGAATGATTTTGATTATGGTTCGGTTCAAACTCCTGGAAAAAACCTTGAAGATGAGCAGGAGCGTGTTTTTGAACTGATCAGCGCCTATCGCAAATACGGTCATCTAAGTGCTCGAATCAACGGGATCAAGGAGCCGGGCGAAAATCCATTCATTCAGCTCTCAGAACATGGTCTGGGGGTTGAAGCCCTGAGTAAGACTTTCTATACGGGAAATCTTCCCGGTCCAGATCGTAACACTCTGACTGAGATTATGGTGAGGTTGGAGGCTATTTATTGTGGGACACTGGCCGTCGAGTATGTTGGGATTGTTCAGGAGGTGGATGAATTCAGATGGCTTCAGGCTCAGACCGAAGCCATGGATCCAAAACCCTTCTCAATGGAAGAGCGGCTTTGGATTTACACTTTGACTTATGCAGCAGCTGAGTTTGAACGCTACCTTCAACGCAAATATGTAGGTCAGAAGCGATTTTCATTGGAGGGGCTTGATACTCTGATTCCTACTTTGCACGCTCTTGCTGATGAGCTTGGCGAACAGGGAGGGACTGAGATTATCCTTGGAATGGCTCATCGGGGGCGACTCAATGTTTTGGCCAATTTCATGGAGAAGCCTTATGAGCAGATTTTTTCCGAATTTGAGGATCTTCCCACTGTGGTTGCCAGAGGGGATGGCGACGTAAAATATCATATGGGCTATCTGAATTCCTTTGAGACACAGCATGGAAAAACCCTATCCGTTTCACTCAACGCAAATCCATCTCATCTTGAACTGGTGAACCCAGTGATTCAGGGAAAGGTCTATTGTCGTCAGAAAGTCATCGACGATGAGGAGCGCACACAGGTGATTCCTGTTTTGATTCATGGAGATGCCGCTTTCGCAGGCCAGGGTATTAATATGGAGGTTTTACAGCTGTCTCAGTTGCGCGGCTACGGAGTTGGAGGAACCCTGCATATTATCTGTGATAATCAAATTGGTTTCACGGCAGAACCTCACGAAAGTCGGTCCACACGCTATGCAACAGATCTATTTCGCATGAGTAATACCCCGGTTTTTCATGTGAATGCGGATGATCCTGAAGCTGCTGTACGGGCGATTCGTCTGGCGGTTCGATTTCGGCAGAAATTTAAGAAAGATGTTGCCCTAAATCTGGTGGGTTATCGCCGACATGGTCACAATGAAGGCGATGAACCTTCGTTTACCCAGCCTTTGATGTATGAGACGATTCGTTCGCATCCTTCCGTGTATGAGATTTATCGCAAAGAACTCCTGGGAGGGAAACTGCTTGATGAAGAGCATATCAAGAAAATTGAGTCCTTGTACAGAGAACGGCTAATGGCAGCGGAGTCTAGCGTGCAGTCGCGTGGGATCTCCTGCGTGGAGGATTCTGTAGAGCCGGGATGGCAAGGGGTTTGGCAGGAGGATCGAGTCAAGCGAAATACGGGTGTTTCTCAGGAAGTATTGGTCGAGGTGGTTCAGGGAATTTCTCAGCTTCCTGAAAGTTTCACAGCTAATCGCAAGATCCGACGCTTCATTACGCAGCGCTCTGAGAGGTTTGAAAGTGATAATATCGATTGGGCTCTGGCCGAGTCTCTATGTTTTGGATCTCTTTTACTCGATAATTGTCGCGTGCGTCTGAGCGGACAGGATTCTCGGCGTGGAACCTTTGCCCATCGGAATTTGGTAGCTTTTAGTGAGGTTGATGGTAGCGAGTATATTCCTTTAAATCATATTCGCAAAGATCAAAGAGAAATCTGTGTATTTAACAGTATGCTTTCCGAGCAGGCAGTTCTTGGTTTTGAGTATGGCTTTGCTCTTGGAAACCCAGAAACGCTTGTGATGTGGGAGGCTCAGTTTGGAGATTTCGCCAATGGTGCACAGTCCATGATCGATGTTTTTTTGAGCAGTGGCGAATCAAAATGGCAGGTGATGAACGGGCTGGTGCTTCTGCTTCCCCATGGGTATGAGGGACAGGGCCCTGAGCATTCCAGTGCCCGATTGGAGCGCTATCTGAGCCTTTGTGCCGGTTATAATTTGAGGGTTTGTATACCCTCCACACCGGCTAATTATTTTCATGTCTTGCGTAGACAGGTTTTAAAGAAGGATCGAAAGCCACTGGTATTGATGACCCCCAAGTCCCTGCTCAGAGCAAAACGATGCGTATCTTCACGTGAGGATTTTCTTGAAGAAAAGGTGTTTTTAAAGGTTATTGTGGGAACCGCAAGTGCTGAGGAAGATCGCGAGGGACTTACGCGGCTTGTTTTGTGTTCAGGAAAGCTTTATTACGACCTTCTTGAACTCAAAGAAACCAAGGGGTTAAAGGAAATGGAACTGGTAAGGCTGGAACAGCTTTATCCGTTTCCATTTAAGACTCTTTTACGTTTGGTTGAATCCTGCCCCAACCTAGAGGAGGTTGTCTGGGCACAGGAGGAAAGAAGAAATATGGGTGCCTGGACTTATCTGGAGCCCCGATTGCGATCTGTACTAGAGGACAAGGATATTCAACTCCATTATGTGGGGCGTAATGAAGGTTCAAGTCCCTGTATCGCCAGTAGCAGAATTCATAAGGAAGAACAAAAGAGTATTGTGTCGAGGGCTTTTGCTCTGGAACTGCAAGAAGAATAGGTGAAGAGAGGAAAATAATGGAATTTGAGATAAAGATGCCCAGTCCGGGTGAATCGGTTAGCGAGGCTGAAATAGCGGCCTGGCGCAGGGCGGATGGCGATCTGGTTCAAAAAGATGAAGTGTTGCTTGAAGTCGAAACTGACAAGGCTTCTATGGAAATTTTTGCGGAGCAATCAGGTCGTTTGCAAATCGTGGCTCAGGAGAATCAGGTGGTGCAGGTGGGAGCTGTTCTGGGAAAGATTTTGCCTGATGATGGAGAGGTCTCTCCAAGTCCGGTTGAAACCCAAAAGAATGGGGTTCCCGCAACTTCAGATTCTGAAACTCCAGCACCTTCAGGAGTGCAGTCTGGACCGGCAGCCAGGCGCTTACTTTCTGAAAACAGTCTTGATAGCACTGAGGTGGAGGGGACGGGCAAAGGGGGTCGGGTTACCAAGGGAGACGTCATGGCCCATGTGGATTCTGCCAGCAAATCCAAACCAGCGACAGAGGTCCCACTTTTTTCGGAGCCGACTCAATCCCCATCGGCTTCACCTCTTAGCTTTGGAGCCAGGAAGGAATCTCCGGTTCCTCTCAGTCGTATGCGTAAGCGAATCGCACAAAGACTCAAGGAGGTTCAAAATACAGCTGCAATTCTAACCAGCTTCAACGAAGTGGACATGAGTGCGGTTATGGATTTACGATCTCAATACAAGGAGGACTTTTTAAAACGGCACGGAGTGAAACTAGGGTTCATGTCCTTTTTCGCTATGGCGTGCGTGGAAGCCCTTAAACAATTTCCAGAGGTTAATTCTGAGTGGAGAGGCGAGACCCTGGTTCATAAGAATTTCTATGATATTGGCGTTGCCGTTAGCACTGAAAAGGGACTGGTGGTTCCCGTGGTGCGCGGAGCTGAACACCTGGGACTGGCGGGAATTGAAAAATCCATTGCCGAGTTGGCCGGAAAGGCCAGAGAAGGGCGACTGAGCGTAGATGAGATGAGCGGTGGAACTTTTACCATCACCAATGGGGGTGTTTTTGGTTCCATGCTATCCACGCCGATTATCAATGCTCCCCAAACCGCTATTCTGGGTATGCATAATATTCAAAAGCGGGCTATGGTCATCGAGGATAAGATTCAGATTCGGCCCATGATGTATCTTGCCCTGTCCTATGATCATAGAGTGATTGATGGAAAAGAAGCCGTTCAGTTTCTGGTAGCTGTGAAAAACTGTATTGAGGACCCTTCCAGGATGTTACTGGGAGTATAGGAAGTAAAACATGAGCAAGGATGAAGTTTACGATCTGATCGTAGTTGGAGCAGGACCTGGCGGCTATGTTGCGGCGATTCGAGCGGCTCAACTGGGGATGAAAGTCCTCTGTGTAGAGAAGGAAAAGAGCTTTGGAGGGACTTGTCTGAATGTGGGTTGTATTCCCAGTAAGGCACTTCTAGACTCCTCTGAGCTTTATCATCAGTCCTTGCATGAGTTTAAGAGGCATGGAATTAAGGCTCAGGTTGAGCTGGACCTGCCTGCCATGATGAAAAGAAAGACTGGAATCATCAAAGGCTTGACCCAGGGAATCGCCGCCTTATTTAAAAAGAATAAGATTGTTTCGGTTCATGGAACGGCCAGGCTCAAGGATGCGTCTACGGTGCGCATTGATGATTCGAAGGGCCAAAGTCAAGAATACCGAGGCAAGCGTATTCTTTTGGCTACGGGTTCCGTACCCGTACATTTGCCTGATTTTCCTGTGGATGAGAAACGCATTGTTTCGTCTACGGGTGCTTTATCGCTCTCCAAGGTTCCGGATCATTTGGTGGTTATTGGTGGAGGGGTTATCGGACTGGAGCTTGGCTCAGTTTGGCGTCGGCTGGGGGCTGAAGTCACGGTGATTGAGGTTTTGGATCATATTTTTCCAGGTATGGAGGGTGAGATTTCCAAAGAAATGCAAAAAATCCTGGAGCGCGAGGGTTTTAGATTTCATCTTCAAACCCGTGTGGAGCGTATCAACTCTACAGATCCGAAATCCTTGAAAGTCCTGGCATCCGGGAAAGAAAAAATTGAACTGGACTGCGATGTGGTTTTGGTTTGTGTGGGGCGCAGGCCCTTTGGCGATGGCCTGGGATTAGAGGAGATTGGCGTGAAAAAAGATCAACGTGGATTTGTCCAGGTTGACTCTAATTTTCAGACCAATATAAAGGGAGTCTATGCCATCGGTGATCTTGTTCCCGGGCCTATGTTGGCTCACAAGGCTGAGGAGGACGGCATTGCTGCTGTCGAGCGCATGCATGGGATGCATACACATGTGGATTATACCTTGGTTCCTGGGGTGGTCTACACCCATCCTGAAATTGCCTCGGTGGGTCTAACCACCGAAGAAGCTAAGGAGAGGGGAATTAGTATTCGGTCTGGAAAATTTCCCTTTATGGCTAGCGGTCGTGCCCGCGCTCTTGATGAAACTCGCGGTTTTATCAAGGTCATTGCGGATGCCAAAACAGATCAAGTCCTGGGTGTCCACATGCTGGGTCCACGTGTGAGTGAACTTATCGCTGAAGCTGCCATGGCTATGGAGTTTGGAGGGTCAGCCGAAGATATAGCGCGCACCTGCCATGCTCACCCAACACTTAGCGAAGTCCTTAAAGAAGCTGCCCTGGCCGTTGATAAACGCGCTATCCATATGTGATTTTAAAATGAACATAGCCAGGGGTTTTCTTGGCATTTTTGGGCTTCTTCATGATTTACGAGTAGTTCCAAGGCCAGGTTTGCCGCTTTTTGAGAGCGCTTTTGTAGGTCTTCATAGGCCAGCAGGAAGTGATTGATCTGGTCGGATACTTTTGTCTTAGGATCTTTTTTCCCGGTTTCCTGCATGTTCCAGTCCCGAAGTTCATAGGCGAGAAAAGTGTTTCTGAAAGGGGGCTGATTTCTTATAAGACGTACTTTTCGTGCCGCTATCCAGGATTCTCCTCGGTGTAGAGCGCGTTCGGCCTGGGCTCGAACAACGCGCGCCACGTCAAGGGCAGCATTTGTCCCGCCGTTCTTTTGGAGCATTTTCTGCATGTTCTTTAGCTCTAGTCTTTCACTATCTTGTGCAGCTTTAGGGTATTGTTTTGCAAAAGGGAAAAGGGATTGAAAGATTTCCATAGCGAGTAGCGTTCCAGATGCCAGAGATCTTTTAAAAACCATGCTATGGGCCTTTTGGATCGATTTTCGAGCCTGCCTGGATTGCGGGTGTTTGGCGGAAAACGTTAGATAGCCCGTCACAGCATTTTTACTGCTATAGGCTCGAAATAGTCTCAGTTGAAGATCTCGGGTATATCGGGAATGTGGGGTAATTTTGAGAAAAACCTCATAGCTAGGCACCGTATTTCCGCGGATGGCTTCAATATAGCGTAAATAAAGAAGGCGGTTTGACCCTTGTTCACGATGGGGGTTTTCAGGGTAGAGACTCAAAAACTCCTTAAATCCAGGGATAGAATCAAGACCTTTGTAATGATTGTAAAGTCCTGTCTGAATTCCCGTGGTGAATCTAGATTTAGGATAGGACTTCAAGAACCCGTTCAAGACGGCTGGGTTGCCAATATTGAGAGCCTTTTCGAAATCCAGAGCCTCTATGGCATTTTTAGCCTTGGGGATGAGAGGTGACTGAGGGTGCTTTTCAAGAAAATCTAAGAGTTCCTTTTTTGACTGGCTCTTTTTAGCGTTCTCAAAGTTTCTAATCTCAAGAATTCTTAACTTGGCCCTGGGAATCAGGGATGACTTCGGGTGGTTTTCTATGAAGATGCTAAAGTCTCTAGACGAGGCCCCCACTCCCAGGAGAGAAAGCCTGGCTTGTTCCAACTCAAAAATACCTGATTGGGCGAGAGTGGCCTCAGAGGACATTGGGTACGCCAAAATAAAGTCCTCAAAGGCTTGAAGTGTACCGATTTTTGCAACTTTGTTAAAATCTTCATGACTTGCCAGTGCCTGACTATCACGGCCTAGACCGTCGAGCTTGAGAACCAGAAGGTTTTTACCTCCTGTTCCAAGTGAGTGCGTCTGTCCTGCCAGGATGAACCCCTGATCCGGGGAGGGGGCGACACTCTCTGCCTGGTCCTCTTCAACTCCTCCAAAGCGTCGCTCCCAGAGTGGATGCCCTCTGGACCCTAGTCTCGCAATCCACAAATCATTTTTACCAAAACCCCGGCCGCGCTCCTCAAAGGCGACTCCGGCCATGATATAGCCTCCTTCGGAGACTTTTTTGATCGAAGTGGCTCTGCGATACCCTGTTGTGTGTTCCCAGTCCAGATAGCCTTCTTTATTAACTTTCATAATCCAGGAAGTTCCCTGAAAATAGGGCGTAAGTTCCCGGTATCCGCAGGCTATGAAGCCATTATCAGGTGTGGCTTCCAGAGAGAGAAAGCTATCATTGAATTTTGACCCATAGGCTCTTTCCCAGAGTTTTTTCCCCTTGGAGTCTAATTTAAGGAGCCACCCTTCCCTACGCTGATTGCGACCCACAGGTCGAGAACTGCCGGCCAGTACCAGGCTTCCATCCTCTAAACCAAGGAGTCCATTGATTTTTGCAGATTGAGCGCTTCCAAGAGTTCTGTCCCAGATTTTTTCTCCCTGGTCATTGATTTTGAGCATCCACACTGCGGATTGCCTTTTCGCATTGGAAGCTCCAGGAGATGAGTTACCCGCAAGGATGAAATGGCCCTCCTGGGTTTCATGGATGACTTTGGCCGAGTCTGCGCTACTTCCACCGTAGGTTCTCTCAAAGAGTAATTCTCCTTTTGGGCTCAGTTTGACAAGCCAGTAATCGGGTAAATACCCCCCTTTAGAAGAGGCTTCGCCACAAATCAGAAACTCTCCCTTAGTGGTTTCCAGGGCGAAAACAGCAGCAACGGACCTTTCTTTTTTGCCCAGCCTTTTTTCCCAGAGAATCTGTCCTGTCGCACTCAGTTTTAGGATGCGAGAACGTGGGATGGAGTGTTTCCAAGGGCCTGTGATATAGGAGCAGAGAAGATAGCCTCCATCGCGAGTTACAATAATGGACCCCGGAGTTTCATCACCGGGGCTGTCACCTTCGTCGGCCCCCAGAAGAAGCCTGAAGTAGAGGCTGTCTGGATTCTTTAGTGCTTCCAGTGCCTTGGCGCCAATCCATGGAGTCATCCAGAAAAGGACTGTGAGCCAAAGACAAACCGTAGTGAGCCTTAAAAAAACCTTCTTCGCCATAGAAGAAGTTTCGAAAGATCCCGTGGCTTGCCTTAGGCTTCAGAGAAAAATCAGGGTTCTAGCGATAAAGTGCCTGATGTTTTCTCTGAGTCTCAACCATGGCCATGATCTCAGCGCGCAAGAGGGTGGCCATCTTTAAACCCTGCATTCCCTGCTTTAAAATTTTGTTTTCAATTTGAGTAAGACCATTAATTGCGTCCGTCCTGAACTCCTTGGACGCCCCGGGTTCGAGGGAAGCGACCAGACGCTCCAGTTTTCGCATAGTTTGCAAAACCGGGGTGTCCTGTCGACCGGCAAAAGGATCGCGTGCGTTTTGAAAAAGGTAAATCAGAGCCTCAATGCTTTTGGCGTTAATTTCAGGGACTCTCTCTTCACGGGGTACAAATTGGCGTCCTAGCTCGATGGTATAAGCTAAGACCCCATAGGTCGCATAAAGCGTGTCGTCAAAAATCCCAGAGGCCTGGTAAAGACCTGAGGCCTGCATGGGATGGTAGCCCATGATTCGACCCATATTATCCCCGTGACGCTTAAAAATATTGTGGTCTGTAGTCTGAATTTTATTGGTATAGCCCCAGGGCCAGAGGATCAACTCTGAGTAGGAATGGAAGGAGACTGCTGTTTTAAATCCATGCTTTTCCTGGAGGTCAATAACGACCTGGGTCTCAATTTCTGAGGCTGCCTTGGGGCCGCGATAGGTTTGTGACCATCCTGAAGCGGAAGCTCCGCGTCCACCCCATTTATAGGGATAGTTGCGGTTATTATCGATGCCCTTGGTCGGTTTGCCCTTGATTTTGTTGCGATTTTTGCGCCACATCCTGGACTTTGTACGCGAATACACTCCTCCATCAGGATTGAGCATGGGGACGATGACAAAGGTGCTGGTTTTGAGAAGTTGGGTGACGGTATCATCATTACCAAATCCATTGAGCATGTATTGAATGAAGGCCAGGGGAACTTCGGTACTGATCCATTCGCGAGCATGGTGAGTTCCAGTAACGAGAAACGGAGTTTTTTCCTGAGTTGAGGTTTTGTCAGTCAGGGTCATGACGTAAATAGAGCGACCCTCATGGGTGCTGGCTGCCACTTCAAGTGAGGCTAGATTGGGAAATTGATCCACGGCCTGGTCAAGCTCCTGGACCATTTCATCAAAATTATGGTAGATCCCCAGATCATCCTGGTTGGCGAATTTTTCAAACTGATCATCAGCATTGGACAGAAGGATCTGACTGGCTTTCATCAATTCACGTTTGAAAACGCGGCGCTTACCTAGTTTTTGACGAGCCTCTTCATCGAGGACAAAATTGAGATGTTTGGGAGTAGAGCCGGTACAGGCATAGTCCAGGTCCAAATCTCTTAGAATTTTTCGGTTTACAGCGTCATTGGGAACCTGAATCAGGGAAGGCCCCGCACTGGAAGAGGCGACCAGGACCCCAGCCAGGATAAGCGTCCAAAATTTTAGCATCGAATTCTCCTTTTTTTACGTACGTCGATCATGGGTTCTATTGCTTACTTCTACGAGAAAGTTTAGGATTTGTTGCACAGTTTGACAGCTCCTGATCTTCTTTCTATCATCAGGCACGGTCTAGATACGGTTGGGGAACTTAGGGTGCGCTGATAGATGTTGAAGATTAATTCTGATTTTGATGGTGGGAATATAGAGGTTGTGGATCTCAACGATCCTCAAGATATTCGTCTCAAGATATGTAGGGACACTTGCTCGGACTTTCTTCAGTGGTTTTATTTCTCCCTTGAGGGTGCTCAGGGCCAAGATTGTATAATTCAGATTCTAAACGCGTCCGAGACCAGTTATTCTGAGGGCTGGGAGGGGTATCAGGCCCTCGCTTGTGATGGTGGGCCATTTTGGGCTCGCGTGGACACGGAATATGATGGGAAGTCCCTGATCATTCGCCTCCAGCCGCAAACGGATCAGGTTTATTTTGCTTATTTCACACCTTATTCCCTGAGCGATCATCAATCTCTGATCGAGCGGGCTCAGGGTTTCTCGCATTGTCAGCTAAACTCTCTAGGTAAGACGGTTCAGGGACGGGATTTAAGTTTACTCTGTTTTGGAAAGCCTGCAAATGGGGTCAAAAAGGTCTGGATTATTGCCAGGCAACATCCGGGTGAGTCCATGGCAGAATGGTTTATGCAGGGGCTTTTGGAGCGGTTCCTATGCGCCGCAGGTTCCTACCATGCAGAGATTTTTTCCAAATATGTTTTCTATATCGTTCCCAATATGAATCCTGATGGCAGTTTTCTGGGTAATCTTCGTAGCAATGCCGCCGGAGTGAATCTGAACCGTGAGTGGATGAGTCCTGATTTGGACAAAAGCCCCGAAGTATTTTGGGTCAGAAATAAAATGGAAGAAACTGGCGTAGATCTTTTTTTGGATATTCATGGTGACGAGGAGATTCCCTATTGCTTTCTCTCAGGTTGCGAAGGAATTCCGGGGTACTCAGGAAAGAGGCAGGCGATGGAAGCCCGGTTCGGAAAGGCTCTCGCAGAGGTGAATCCAGACTTTCAAACTTTGCATGGATATGAACCGGATCTGCCGGGTCAGGCCAATCTTGGTATCGCCGCCAATTGGGTTGGACATCGGTTTGACTGCTTGTCATCAACTCTTGAGATGCCCTTTAAAGATAATCTTCAAGTTCCAGACGGGCTCTATGGTTGGTCCGCTGGACGCTCTCAAAAACTTGGGGCTTCGGTTTTGGATGTGATCAAAGACTTCGATGGTCTTTAGAGCTCGTATTTAATCTTGGAATTGCGGATTCTCTGGCGTTCCATGGCGTATCTGAGAGACCTTGCCAATTGTCTGCGTTCCACCTGTTCTTTGATCAAAAAATCCTGGGCACCGGCCTGCACGGCCTGGAGTCCAATATCTTCCTCATCGGTGTTTGTTAAAACCACGATTGGAATTTTGGGGGCTCGATGATGGAAGCCCTGAAAAGTATCGAGACCTCTACAATCTGGGAGAGTCAGATCCAGAATGATCAAGTCTGGAGTTTGAGTCTTAAGATAGTTCAATCCATCCGCAAGAGTTTCAAGCTCTGTAGAGGTAAACACGGGAAATAAATCATCCGTTTCCGAGGCTTTCAACCTCTCCACAAGAAACTGCAGATCGCCGGGGTTATCTTCTATGACAAGAATCTCAAGCGGGGGGTTGCTCTCGGTCATGGTCTTTCCATTCTCAGTCACATCACTAGCCTATTCTAATGAAATCAGACGAAATGGGGAGTCCCTTTTTTTAGTTTAGAGTCGAAACTCGCGTCAAAGTTACGTTCAGAGTGTTCGACCTTTGCGAAAAAATGTTAAACTTTAACTGGTTTCAGGATTCCCCAAGATCAATGAGTCGGTCAAAATTACATAGTTTGTTATGACTCATCGGGGTTCAAATTCAGCAGATTCGGGTGAATGTCTGGAGCCGTCCCCACAGCCTGAACCTTCCCTTCCAGTGAGGATAGTCGATTTTCAGGATGCTTCTCTAGATATTCTGCGTCTTCAGAACGAAATCATGGATCATATGGCAGAAGGTGTCTGTCTGATTCGTCTCAAGGATCGTAAGCTTGTTTTTGTTAATCATCCATTTGAGACTATGTTTGGTTACGAAAATAACGAGCTTTCAGGACAATCGGTAACCATTTTACTTGAGCCGGGTGAGATGACCCCTGCCCAGCTGGAGGTTGATGTTCTCAAGGAACTCAAGGAAAAAGGAGTTTGGACCGGGGAGGTTCGCAACCGAAAAAAAAATGGGCAAGGGTTTTGGTGTAGGGTTCACACGACGGAATATAGACATCCACATTTTGGACCGGTATGGATTGCGGTTCACGAAGATATCACGGCTCGCAAAGGCCTCGAAGACGAGCTTAAAAAGTATCGCGAAAATCTTGAGGAATTGGTAAAAGAGCGCGCCGAGCAACTTGTGCTTGTTAATCAAAAACTTTCTGAAGAGGTGGAAGATCGTAAAAAGGCCCAGCAAAAATATCTGGATCTCTATGA
Organism: uncultured bacterium; assembly: GCA_964600955.1. Lineage (GTDB taxonomy): Bacteria > Muiribacteriota > UBA6191 > UBA6191 > UBA6191 > CAZRLV01. The sequence continues at coordinate 10,463 of CAZRLV010000007.1, read as the reverse complement.
TAACGCGCCAGATATGAAGGTTTCAGTGGACCCTTATACCGCCACAATACTGGAGTGTAACCGAACTTTTTTGGATTCTATGGAGAGAGACAGAGAGGCTGTAATTGGAAAATCCATCTTTGATTTTTATGCACCGGTTTGCCGTGATGCAGCTCGTGAGGTTTTCGAGTCGTTTTTGGAGGCCGGTGAGCTGCATGGCGTGGTTTTATGTCTGCAAACCCGGTCTGGAAATCTCATCGATGTTAGTTTGGACGCTTCTGCAGTGCGCGATCCCCAGGGAAAGATCCTATATAGACGCTCGTCCTATCACGACATTACAGATCGTGTTCGTGTTGAAAAACTAAAGACAGAAATGGAAATCGCGCAACATTCAGATCGTATGAAAACAGAGTTTTTAGCCGCCATGAGCCACGAAGTGCGTACTCCCTTAAACTCGATCATCGGGTTGACAGAACTCCTGCTGGAAACTCCCCTGACAGAGGTTCAAGAAGCACGGCTGAAGACCGTTTTGCGCTCGGGAACTTCTCTGCTTTCCATTCTCAATGATATTTTGAATTTTTCACGGATTGAAGCCGGGCAGCTAGAAATCGAGAGTATTCCCTTTCATTTAGAAGACACCCTCCACGATATTTTGGATGTTTTTGAACTGGAGGCACGTAGTAAGAAAATTTCTTTGAAACTGAGAGATTCAGCGCAGGAGTTTTCTGAAATGCTGGGTGATCCCACCCGTCTAAAGCAAGTCTTAATGAATCTGGTGGGAAATGCCGTCAAATACACGGATAAGGGTCGGGTGATGGTTTCTGTTCGAAAGCTCAGGTCCAGTTCAAAGAGCCTGACCCTTCGATTTACCATCACCGACACAGGCCGGGGAATTCCAGAATCTATGCAGGAGAATATCTTTGAGTCATTCGTTCGCCTTGATCATGGAGCGGATCGGCAGATTCGTGGAACCGGGTTGGGGCTCTCTATTTGTAAGCGCCTTATTGAATTGATGAAAGGCAGAATCGGCTTTGAGAGTCAGGCCGGGAAGGGGAGCCGCTTCTGGTTTGAGCTAATCTTTCCCAAAACCCAAAGCAGAAAACCAGGTAAATCCTCTTTGATCCATGTCGCTGGGGAAGGGTGTAAACCGCTCCAGTCCAAGACAATTCGCGTGTTATTGGTGGAGGATGATCCAGGAAATCAAGAAGTAGCTATAGCCATGTTAGATCATTTGGGCTGTAGCACTCACTTCGTAGACTCCGGTGAAAAAGCCTTGGGTTGGCTGAGTCAAAATCAGGTGGACCTGATTTTAATGGACTGCCTTTTACCAGGGATGAGCGGAGTAGAGGCCACAAGGTTGATCCGTGAACGTGAGTCAGATGCTAAGTCGTCATCAAGGTCCGTTATTGTGGCTTTTACTGCGCATGCCATTCGCGGGGAGCGCGAAAAATGCCTGGATGCAGGCATGGATGATTTTCTGACCAAGCCGGTCAGGAAGGCATCTATGGCCCAGGTTCTTGAAAAATGGGTTCCTCAGGATTCAAAGCATCAAGATTTGAAGGAACCCCAGGACCCTCCAAGATCGGAGCTTGTGGATGAGGAGATTCTAGACAAGATTGTTATGGAATTTGACTCCATAACGGCCCAGAAGATCATTTCCGTATATCTTGATGAGTCCATTCCAAAATATCTGTCTCTGGTACGGGATTCCTATAAGGTTCAGGATATCAAAGATCTTCGTCGGGGGCTGCATTCTCTGACTTCCAGTTTTGGTTTCCTGGGAGCAAAGGCTTTGGTCGATCTTCTGCCCCGGATCAAAAAGGCGGTTTTATCTAAAGATCATCAGGTGACATCTGAGCTTCTCGAGCAATTGGAAACCGGAGCTAAAACCCTGGTGACGGCCTGGAAGCAGCGGCTTCAGTCCTTTTAGTGATCGTAATCAGGCGTGTTCTCGTATCAGACCTGCGGCTCTTTGCGAAACATCGCGCATTGAAACCAGATGCGCGCTAGTTCCGTCCCATTCAATGGACTCGGTGAGCAGTTCCACAAGGATTGAAGTTCCATCTTCATGGTCGAGAGCCAGTTCGGTGGCGGTATTTTCATAGACTGGGAACCAGACAGAATCCCCAAGGGTCTCTGATCGTTTACGGCCTAGCATGACTTCGGCGGCGTGGTTCATATAGCGGATTTTTCCATCCATATCCACGATCAATACCCCATCTGCGTCTTTTTCAAGAATGGTAATAAAGCGCTTATTACTGCGTTCCAACTCATCTCTTTGGCGCTCAAGCCGTGTAATCAATCTCTGGCGCTCAATGGAAAATTTCAGGGTTTTAACGAACATGGCCCGGTCAGCCTGTCCCTTGATGACATAGTCCTGGGCACCGGCTCGTACAGCTTTGAGTCCCAACTCTTGCTCTTGACTGGCTGTAAGTATGACCACTGGGACTTCGGGAGCCTGTGAGCGGATCTTCAAAAAGGTATCGATGCCCTCACTATCCACGAGCTTAAGATCCAGGATGACAAGATCAAAGCCCCCTTTCCTGAGCTTTTTTAGACCTGTATTGAGGCTTTCGCATTGTTGCCAATCAAAGGCCGGGAATTCCTCTGCCCTCTCGGACCAACGCAACATTTCCCAGACAAGCCTGCCATCACCAGGGTTGTCCTCCAAAACCAGAATTTGAAGAGGATGACCATCCATAAGCCTAAGTATAACAATCCAAAGCTAGTAATCCAAGAATCCTGATAAGATAGGGTAGGGCTGCCCCACCGCGTCATGTACGGCTTGACCAGGGGATCCACACAAAAGGTCGAAATAATCTTCATTCCTTGGATTCCTCTGCTACCTTTGATTCCTCTGATCCTTGATTCAAAGATGGATCCCCCGATCAAGTCGGAGGATGGCGTTATCTGTGGGTATTCATGCCCTTCGCTTAGAACTCTTTTTAGTGCTTTTCGTGGTTAAAATTCTTCATTCTTCCTCTCCATTCTTCTCCCCGTTTTGACATCAAAGAGATGCAAAGACTCCTGATCCAGACTTAGGTTCAGGGTCTGTCCAGTTTTTACTTTCTCTTTGCCATGCAGTCTGAGGGTGACAATTTCAGAAGATCCTTTAAGTTTCCCATAGGCTATGATCTCGGCCCCCAGAGATTCGATCATTTCAATCTTAAATTCAGCGCCCTCCCCAGCCGAGCATTGGCAAAGATGTTCGGGTCGGATCCCCAGGACCACCTCATCTCCCTCTTGCAGGTTCTGGTTTTGCCCTAGAGGAAGATTTGTTTCGCCGCCTAAAAGGAGTGAGTCTTGACCTGCTTGCACTGGCAGAAGATTCATGGAGGGTGAACCAATGAAGGTGGCGACAAACTGGGTTGCTGGATTTTCATAGATCTCTTCAGGGGTGCCAATTTGCTCGGCTATACCATCGTTCATGATGATCAAACGATCAGCCAGAGTCATGGCTTCGACTTGATCATGGGTCACGTAGATGGAGGTTGTGCCCAGGTCTCTTTGTAGGCGCTTGATTTCAAGACGCATTTGAACTCGAAGCTTGGCATCTAGATTGGAAAGAGGTTCATCAAAAAGAAAGACGCGTGGTTCACGCACAATGGCTCTTCCCATGGCCACTCTTTGTCTTTGCCCGCCTGAGAGTTCGCGAGGTTTGCGAGACAAAAGAGCATCAAGCTCCAGTGATTTTGCTGTTTCATGAACTCTTTGATGAATCTTGTCTTTAGGGACTCCCTGGTTTTTGAGGCCATAGGCCATATTATTAAAAACCGTCATATGCGGGTAAAGGGCATAGTTTTGAAAGACCATGGCGATATCTCTTTGAGCCGGTTCCAGATGGTTTACCACTTGTTCGTCGATTTTAATTGCTCCTGAGCTGATGGTTTCGAGACCGGCAACCATGCGTAACAAAGTTGATTTTCCACAACCGGAAGGGCCCACAATGACAATGAACTCACCGTCCTCGATCTCAAAGCTCACCCCCTTAATGGCTTCAAATCCACCTTCATAAACCTTGCGGATATCCTGAAACTCCAATGTGGACATAGATTCTCCTATTTCTCAGTCTCTACGAGGCCTTTGACGAAAACTTTTTGCATGGATGCGACTACAAACATGGGGGGCAGAATGGCCAGGATGGAGGTGGCCATGATGAGGTGCCATTGGGGCTCAGCCTCAGCCGACATAATCATCCTCTGGATACTCATGACAATCGTGGTATAAGACTCATCTGAGGTCACCAGAAGGGGCCAAAGGTACTGGTTCCAGCCGTAGATGAAGAGGATGACAAAAAGCGCAGCAATATTGGTGCGTGACAGGGGCAGAAGAATATCCCAGAAGAACTTAAGAGGGCCGGCTCCGTCAATTTTGGCCGCTTCCACGAGCTCTTTGGGAATGGTTAGAAAAAACTGCCGAAAAAGAAAAGTAGCCGTGGCGCTGGCTATCAATGGAATAGTCAGACCCGGATAGGAATTCAAGAGCCCCAAATCTGCCACTACGGCATAGGTGGGAACAATGCGTACCTCCACTGGAAGCATCAGAGTCACAAAAATCATCCAAAAGCAGGTGTTTCGAAATGGAAAATTGAAGTAGACGATGGAGTAGGCTGCCAGGATGGATATGGATATTTTTCCAATGGTGATGGACAATGCCATGATGAGACTATTGAACATCATGGTTGCTACTGAGATGGCCCCTGAAGCGCCTACGCCCTGATTTAACACTGTCGAGTAATTCTCGAAAAACTGACCCCCGGGTAGAAGAGGAATGGGGGAGCTCAGGAGGTTTGCTGGTGGGTGAGTGGATGCCACGAAGGCGATCCATACAGGCAGAGCTACCACCAGGACACCAAGAATAAGAATCAGGTGACTGAAAAAAGTAAGTAGTTTACGGTTTTCAACCATTAGTACTCCACTTTTCTTTCCACAAATCTAAACTGTATGACCGTAAAAAAGCTTACTAAAATCATCAAAATAACACTTTGGGCTGCGGATCCCCCAAGGTCGAGCCCGATAAAACCATCACTAAAAACCTTATAGACCAGAATCTGGGTCGCGCCTGCCGGGCCGCCTGAGGTTGTGGCATGCACGATGCCAAAGGTATCAAAAAAGGCGTAAACTGCATTGACGACCAGGAGAAAAAAGGTCGTAGGTGAAAGTAGGGGAAAGACGACGGTCCAAAAGCGTTTAAAAGGGCTGGCACCGTCAATGGCGGCAGCCTCCAGGAGAGATCGCGGAATGGACTGAAGTCCGGCAAGAAAGAATAGGACATTGTAGCTGATCTGCTTCCAGGCTGAAGCAATGACGATCAGAATCATGGCGTCTCCTCCGTTGAGTTGATGATTCCAAGCATAGCCCAGCAATTTCAGAAAATAAGCACAGATTCCGATGCTGGGATTGAACATGAAATACCAGAGGACACCGGCAATGGCGGGGGCTATGGCATAGGGCCAGATCAGTAGAGTCTTGTAGAAAATAGCTCCTTTTATGATTCTGTCTGCCATGACGGCCAGCAGAAGACTCAGGCTCATGGAGAGCGCAGTGGTGCAAAAAGCGAATAGGAGAGTGAGTTTCAGGGATTTCAGATAATCTGGATCCGTCAAGAGAAAGGTGAAATTCTCAAACCAGACAAATTCGGTTGAAAGTCCAAAGGCATCTTCAATGAGAAAACTTTGGTATAGGGCTTGTCCAGCGGGCCATATGAAAAAAATGAGGGTGACCAGAATTTGAGGGGCCACAAGAAGATAGGGCAAAAACTTTTGCTGAAAATGGGACTGAGTTTGCATTCGTCAGGTCATCGAGCTAACGCCGATTGGACCGTTGAAACTTCCTCAAGAGGACATTACTGCGGGTTACGGCCTCATTGAGTCCGTCCTTGGCTTTTTTACTGCCCGCCCAGATGGCCTCCAATTCTTCATTTAGAACTTCGCGAATCTGTGTAAAGTTTCCCAGTCGAATTCCCTTGGAATTTCGTGTGGGCTCTTTTCCAGTCATTTGCTTGATAGCAACCTCAGTACCAGGATTGTCACGATAAAATCCCTGCTTTTGCGTCAATTCATAAGCTGCCTGGGTAATGGGGAGGTAACCTGTAAATTGATGCCAGTCAGCCTGAACCTTGGCGGAGGACAGGTAAGTAAAAAAGCGGGCAACAGCCTTGTACTCGGCAGGTTTATGTCCTCTAAGAACCCAGAGCGAGGCTCCACCAATAATGGAGTTTTGCGGTGCACCCTCTACATCATTCCAGTAGGGAAGACTGGAAACGCCAAATTGAAAGGTTTTTACATTTCCTTTGACAGCAGAGTAGGAAGCTGAGGAATTGATATACATGGCACATTCACCGTTGTAGAACTTGGGGGCAGAATCTGAGCGTCGGCCTCCATATCCGAAGATTTTGGCTTTTTGCCAGCGAGCCATGGTCTCAATATGACGAATTTGCAGGGGGCCATTGATTACTAGTTTGGCGTCCAGTCCATCAAAACCATTGGCCTGCGTGGCGAAGGGTTGGTTATGCCAGGCACTGAAGTTTTCAAGCTGCGTCCAGGATTGCCAACCGGTGGTAAAGCCACAGGGGTATCCGATACCCTGGAGTTTGCGGGAGTAGGTTTCTAAATCATTCCAGGTCTTGGGGCCTTGTTCGGGATCAAAGCCAGCCAATCGCAAAGCCTCTTTATTGTAGTAGAGAACCGGTGTGGAACTATTAAACGGCATGGAGAGCATGTTTCCATCGCTGTCGGTGTAGTAGCCCGTTACCGCGGCAAGATAGATTTTTGGATCAAAGGATTCTCCCGCGTCCTTCATGACCTGATAAATAGGGTATACAGCACCCTTAGCTGACATCATGGTGGCAGTTCCCACCTCAAACACCTGCACAATATGCGGCTGCTTTTTGGCGCGAAAAGCCGCGACAGCAGAGGTCATTGTTTCGGTGTAATTGCCTTTATAGATGGGCTTTATCTCGTATTCGGATTGAGACGCGTTAAAGCCCTTGGCGATCTCTACGACTTTTTCTCCAAGAGTTCCCCCCATGGCATGCCACCATTTAACGGTGACTTTTGCCTCCGTGATGCCCAAAAAAAATGAAAAAATCAGGGTCAAGATGATGGGTTTAAGATGAGGAGTTGGTTTGAGCATATCGATCCTTTTTTGTTTCGACCTTAAGTCGCAAAATCCTATCATACACGAAAATCAAGAATTCAGGGACCCAGGAATTCAAGAAGTCAAGGAAAAGGAATATGAGAAATCCTGGGGGCTGTGAATAGTTTATTGAGCCTAAAAGTTTAGATCAAGAGTCAGAGGGGATGGACTTTGTTTTCTGGGCCTATGATACACTGTCCCAGGTTTACCTATGGCACATTCCCACTCACATTGCTGTTCTTTAGTATCCGTTAAGAATCTGCGTTTGGCGTTTTTTTTGAATCTTGGCTTTACCTTGATTGAATTGGTGGGTGGGGTTCTCACAAATAGTATGGCCATTTTGGCAGATGCCTTACATGATTTGGGGGATTGCATCGGACTGGGACTGTCGTGGTATATGCAAAAGGTTTCCACTCGTCGCAGAGACGAAAACTTCTCCTATGGCTACGGGCGTTTTTCTCTGCTTTCAGCTTTAATCAACAGTATCGTATTGATTACCGGAAGTCTCCTGATCATTTTGATTTCCATTCCACGTGTTTTAGACCCTGAACCTGTGCAGGCAGAGGGTATGTTTTATCTCGCTTTGCTGGGCGTGTTGGTCAACGGGATTGGATTTTTAAAGCTGCATTATTCCGAGAGTTCTCTCAACGAGAGGGTGGTAAAATGGCATCTTCTTGAGGATGTCCTGGGCTGGATCGTTGTTTTGGTGCTCTCTATTGTTCTTCGATTCTGGGATTTTCCTATCCTGGACCCACTATTTTCTCTGGGTTTTAGTATTTTTATTCTCATTATCTATCTGATCCACTCTCGCTTTTAGGTTCGTCAAATACTCTGAGGCATCCAGACTCGCTTTAGCGAGGTCGGTTGCACTGTATTGAATCTTGCTAGTTTCGGGATTGATTGTCCTTAATTCTCATTAATGTTTTTCGTCATCTAAAAACCAGTCTCTCAGTATTTTTACAGTCAATTCCTGACAATATTGATATGGATGCAATTGAAGCTGAGGTCAAAGCTCTCGATGGCGTTTTGGATGTGCATGACACCCACCTTTGGTCCCTGGATGGTAGCTACCATGTTTTTACCATCCATATCGTGGTTTCCAGAGAACTTAAAGAGGCCCAACAAGTTACCCTCAAGGCGTCTGTTAAGTCGCTTCTTTTGGAAAAAGACATTCAGCACGTTACCCTCGAGATTGAACGCGAGGGTGAAACCTGTGATTTACTGCACTGCTGATTTACTGAAATCCCAGAAGCTCAATCTGAAAATATAGGGTTGAATTGGGCGGGATCGAGCCTAAATTTCGGTTTCCGTAGGCTAGATGGGGAGGTATTTTTACCACCAAGGTCTCTCCCTTGTTCATTTCAGCCACCATCATATTCCAGCCTGGAATGACTCGTCCCCCCAGAGTAAATCGAAAGGGCGCATTGCGGGAGTAAGAACTATCAAAGATTTTGCCGGACTCAAGCCAGCCTCCATAATTGACTGTGACACGCTGGCCTCTGGAGGGTTTTTTGCCCTTACCTTCCTTGATCACCCAATATTTTAACTGTCCCAGTTGGTTAGATGAGAGTCCCTTGAGACTGGGTACCGAAAACCCTTTGGTCTTGGGTTTGGCCACAGATTTGGCCTTCTTAACGACTTTGGTTTTGACTTGGGTCTGCGCCTTGGGATGGACATGGGATTCGGCGGCATGGACAGGCGCAAGAGACCCAAGGGTCAAGACAGCGGTCAATGAGAACAGGAGATTCGATTTAAGCATTCATTTACCTTTCAATTAGGGTGATTGTTTATTTTTTAAATTTAGTGAGACCGGAATCCAGTTTATCTTGAAATTCTTCAAGGTTTTGGACCAGAGCTTCAGGGTCAAGCAGGTCTGCTGAAAATAAATTACCCAAATTTCTAGCCAAACCTTTGATATTTGAAGACTTGGCATATTCTAGAAGGGAGCTTAGCTCGGTTCTGGTTAGATCAACTTCTTCCAGGAACTTTTTTAGTCCGGGGTTTGTTTTTGGGTTTCCTTCCAACAGATCAATGGACCTAAGAAGGGATTTTTTTATGACGAATGCACTCTTGGCTAGAATGGTTTCAACTTCTCGCATCGCCTCTTGTGCATAGGCATTACGCAACACTTTAAGAGATGAGACTTGACGAAAAAATGTCTTCACCTTTTCAAGGGTGGAATTTATCTCGTCAGGTCGGTTCATTCTCTGACTCCCGAATTCCTTCTCCAAAGTTGCGGCAAGGCCGCTGGGATTTTCGTGGCTTTCAATCAGGCTATCTAATGATAGATTGGTACTGTCTTCAAACCAGAGCCCCAAGATGTTCCAATGTTCTGACTCGATGAGTGCTGGCCGGGAGACAGACATTCCCTTCAAAACAAAGAGAATGTCTTTGTCTGTAGCAAATTTCACGACCAGGTGTGATGAGAGGTTGTTTCCCTCAAATTGCCTATCCATAGTATTGATATCACCAAATGGATCAAGTGCCTTAGATGGAAGAGTCTGTAACAGAACAATCACTGTAAAAAGGTATAGGATACGTCGAATCATTTTGGTCTCCTTATTGGCTGCCATCATATACGATTTTGTCTTGGAAAAGTTGCAACAGATTTCTCACTCTTGACGCTTGGGTTAAGGCTCGTATAATGACCTCAATTTGATTTAGCTATTAAGGGTTGGTTTATGCGCGTTATCCTGTTTCTCTTTGTCCTAAGTGCGGTCCGGGTGTTCTGTCTTGATGAGGCCTCGCGCAAGCTTAGAATTTTCGATGATCTTTATCCTGCCTCGAACCCTTGTAGTTATTATGAAGATACTATGGAAGATGTGTTCCCCTGTGGTACAAGGGGTTATGCCCTCGGTTATGGTAAAAAATACTGCAATCGATTTCGCTACAATCATGATTTTTCACTGTTGGGCAAGACCTGGCGCGACAAGACCATGTTTTGTCTGCAAGACGAAATTAATGTGTTTTTGCAAGGGGAGGCGGGTCAGCAAACCTGTTCATCCTTGAAGGACTATGCCTTTGATTCCCACCCCCCATGTTATACCTCAGCCCCAGTCTCTTTTTGCGAACTCAAGCTCAGAGACTACCGCCAGGTGTTAAAAATCATCGACACCAGAGACCTCCTGGGCAAAAGGGGCCGCCGCCAAATCGCGGATGTGGCTCGCATCTGTCTCAATGAAAAACAACGACTGGGTAAAATGGGCCAAAAAACCTCCCCGGAAATCATTGAAATTCTTGAAAGACTAGCAGAGTAAAGGTCGTTAGGCTGAGGGCTGTAGGTGAAGAAAAGATGGATCCCCCGGTCAAGCCGTAGGATGACAATTCTGGCAACATCTTTCCTTTCTC
>CAZRLV010000006.1:0-25060 GCA_964600955.1 uncultured bacterium | reverse complement strand
TAAATTTTTACCCACTGACCCAGGGCGGCGCGATGGGGCAAAGCGGCGGCAAGTTCGGTGTTTTGCAATCGACCGCTAGCGACCCTCACTTCGCGAAATGTGTCGGCTTTTACATAATGAAAATGACGCTTGGGGCGCGCTACGAGATCCTTGGCGCTTTTTTTCATCTCATGCAATACGTGACCGATGGGGCGCAAGAGATTTTTTGCCTCGCGCTCGAGGTTGATGTATCCGCAAAACAAAAAGCAAAGCGGCAGTAAAAAAGCCAGATAGGGTCGCATCCAGTATTCCATCGGCCTTGAGGGAGGGGGCACCTTGCTCATGGGGTCATTTTCCCTGGAAATTCAGGCTAAGTTGTGCAAAAATGGGCTCAATCGGCTGAAATTTGAATCCCTTATGAACGCGCTGGAACCCGAGTCCCACCCAAGCTCACCGCTATCAGGTTTTGACCTTTCAAAATGCCCCCCCGACCTCCTGAGACTGCTTTTGCATTATCTCAATGAAAATAATGAGCTACTACGTGATAATCATGAACTATGCTCCAGACTTCAGACCCTTGAAAGCGATCACCTGCGAGGAGAGATGCCCGATTTAGGAAAGCCTGTGTTTTCCACCCGTAATCTCTTTTTAGCCTGGACTCTTGAACATTTTGATGAAATCGAAAAAGGGGCTACGCTGATTGAGAGGAATTACCCCAGAGAGGGACTGGAAAGCAGTCGCAAAACCTATGTTGATTTTTTATTCCAGGACCGCTCCCAACAATATCTGCTTGTAGAAACCTTGCTCTTTGAACCCGGCCAGCGCGACGACCCCATGAATTATGTCCTGAGCCTGAAGCGTGCTGGTGAACATCTGATTGAGACCATGGCCATCTCTCCCCAGAAAGTCCGTAAAATGGTTGTCAGCCCCACTCGCAATCATGGGATTCCCGATCTTTGCATTTTGAATCAGGTTGAGTTTGTGCATGTCAAAGGATCTTATTCTCTGCATCGTTAAGTCCCATGCTTGTCCTCGATCCTCAAAAAATCAGCGTGCGCTCCTATCAAGGGCTTGACCCCAAGATCCACGCCTCTGTTTTTTTGGCCGATGGAGTGCGCATCCTGGGCGATGTAGAACTTTCCAATCAGGTCAGCGTTTGGTTTAACACCGTCATTCGAGGCGACGTTAATCATATTCGCATCGGGGCTCGCACCAATATTCAGGACAATTGCTGTTTGCATGTTGAATGCGGGAAATATCCACTAATTTTAGGCGAAGGTATTACCGTGGGACATCAGGTGACCCTGCATGGTTGTACTCTCGCAGACTTCTGCCTGATTGGGATGGGGGCCGTCATCATGAACGCGGTTGACCTGGGCGCAGAGTCCCTGGTGGGGGCAGGCACCGTTATTCCTGAAGGACTTAAAATTCCCCCACGTTCCCTAGTCTTAGGCACACCGGGACGCGTACGACGCGAACTCTCAGAAGACGAAGTCAAAAACCTGCGCGAATCAGCAGATCGCTATGTGACCTACGCGGCTAGCTATAAAACCGTGTCTGTGCCCGTAGAAAACTTTGCCGCCTCATAGGCTTCTTCAAGGAAAAGTGCAAAGAATTAGACAACTCATACAAAAACGTCGATATTTGAAGTAAAATGGTTTACTAAGAACTATGACTCGCTCCAGGCAACGCCAAAAAAAACCGTCGCTGACTCAGGCCCGCTGGTACTACGACCGCAATCGAACCTATAAAGCCTGTCAGTGCTATCTGGAAATTATTCGCAAAGACCCGCAAAATCATGAAGCTATCGCCGATCTGGCCTCACTCTATTTTGAGCGCGGAGATTTCGAGCTTTCAGCGATTTGCCTGACAACCTTGCTTGAAGTCTTTCCGGGGTCCGAAGAAGTTCGATTGAAGCGCGGACTCTGTCATTTTCACCTTGAGGCTTATGGTCTGGCACGCCAAGACCTCTTACATCTCCCCCCCTGGAATGACGAGCTGGAGGAAGAGCGGCTTCTGGCACTTTCCCAATGTGATTTCAATCTTGGGTATAATCTTCAGGCGGTTCAGGGGCTAACAAAATTGATGCAGCTGCCGGGCACCTCTTATTATCACCTCCTACTGGGAGAACTGCTAGAGAGCCTTGGCCTTTTTCAGCCCGTGATCAAGGTCTGCGAGAAAGGTCTTAAGCGCGAACCCTATTTCCAGGAACTCATGGTCCTCAAGGCTCGCGCCCATTTAAACATTGGTGAATTTATCAAAGCCAAAACCCTGTATTTAAAAATGCTTAAGAATCAATGGCCAATGCAAGAAGCCTGGATGGATATTGAAGAATTCCTGACCTTACGCAATCCACCGCCCGAGATTCTAGAGCTGGCCACGTATTTCGAAGATCCATTTTTTCTTTGAGTCTGGGTCGGTTTTGCAATTTCCATGCGCACCCCTCATTTTTTGTTCAAGCTCTGAAAACTTTTTCTAACACAAAAAACGATTCAAGACCCGAAAAATTGCCATCTCAACCGAGTTGAGACCGCTTGCAGACTGGGTTTAAAGCAAAGCTAAACAAAGATTAACTCAGGTGGGTTTTGGCACGATGACTTGTCCTGAGCGCCAATGTCAGTGAAGACCCGGTCTTCTAAAATCGCTTGAAAGAGTAGGCTTTTATGAAACATAACCTGGACATTCTGAGTGAGATTGTAATGGCAGCTCAATCGGAAACCCTGGGCCAGAAGCCTACCTTGGATCGCTTCAAAAAGGACTTCTTTAAATCCAAAGACCCCCTGACCGAAATTCTCATTCGAGTTGAAAACGGTAAGTATTTTCGTATGGATAACCTCGATTACGAGGACAAATCCTATATGTTCGTGAACTAAAAAACCCGGCCCCAAGGGACCGGGTTGACTGCTCAGTTCAAAGTCTTAGATTATTCGAGTAGCATTGCGACTTTGTCGCGGTCGGCATTGGCCTGAGTATGAACCGTGCGTAGTGGAGCGGCCAGGAAGAGTTCCCGAATCAGGGAGGCTGCCTGCATTACCGTACCCCGTTCTACGGGTGAACTAACCTCTGTGCCGACATCAACGGCCCGCTTTGAAATTGTGACTGAGGTATCAATTCGAACCTCAAATGGGGTTTCCTGAGTCTCACCCCAACCTGCTTCAACGATGGACTCATTCTCTCTTGATCTTAGAATTTTCATAACCTTCTCCCTTCCTAAATTATCCTTCGGCATCCTTTGTTGAATTCTTTAGGTGGGCGTTTCTGCTTGTGTGTTTTTGACCTTTGGCAACCTCGTGTACTACCTCAAGGTTCTTGAGGCAAAAACGGAGGCAATGACCGAACGCCATCTTCTAGGATAAACTGTTTTTCGAGCGTCGTAATAATGGATCTTGCACTGTATCCATGGCGCGCGAACAATCGTTCGCGTGAGGACTTGAAAGCCTTGACCCCTGAAGGCAAAAAGTTTTGAGGTCGCCGATTATAAAGGCCAACAATTTTTCGAATCCAGCCCCCAAACTGGTCATTAAGCTTCGATTGCGAAACCAATTCATTGCGCCAAATTCCTGCCAGAGTTTTGCAAAAAGCGTCAAAATTTGCATCGTTGGCCTCCTGGGTGATCATCAGATCCATAAAATGCAAAGCTTCAAGACTGGGAAAGGAAAAGCCGGGAATCTCATGCTTGAGCTTTTCATAGAGTTTGTGAAAGGCAAAAGGCGGTTGGTGTTCAATCGAGCCGTAGCGATACAAGAAGAGATCTAAAATCAGGGGCTCTCGATGATGCTGCTTTAAAAAATGGAAAATAAACTTTTCGTGGAGAGGGTTCCAGGAGCGATAGGCATTAAAAAGAAACATCAAGGAAGGCAACCGATAGGGTTTTTCAGAATGTTTTTCATAATAATTTCCCATGATCCTCAGTTGTCTAGATGAGTTAGCCTCCTCCATATAAGTTTCCAGGAAGCGATAGAAAACAAAAGGTCTTACGGTCCCCTGCCGATCACGGACGTTAAGGTCCTCCATCAGGTTTTTCCAATCCGCAGCCTCAACCCCCGAACCCGTCAAGGAGAAAAGAAAAAAATGAGTCAGGAATAAAAGTCTGATTAAAGCCAATCTTCCCAGGATTATATACAAAAGTATTCACGTATTGTTAACTTTTGTGTGAATATCTTTGAACGTCGTGAAGAATATGGGGTTCTTGACCCAAATAACCACGCTCCTCCTAGAGATTGTTTTGCTATAATTCACTCTCTGCCTCTGCCAATTCCGCTCTGGACCACAGCCCATGACCAAAACCATCTTCATTGATTTCTTGAAGACTCTAAGCCTGCATCTTTTATGCACACTCATCTTTTGCAACCTTTACGAGGGTTTTTTTCTTTTCTTTTTTCCTCCTCTGCTAGTGATCTGGCTTTTGATTTGTCTCCTCCTCAGCCTAAGTCATCGCATCATTCACCGCAGAGTTCTCAGACATTACTTCAAAGATGACCTCCTGGTTCAGCTCTGGCTCAAGCCCTTGGTGTTTCTTTGCGGGTCACTGGTCTCTACTCTAGGGCTTTTTTCTCTCATGGCTCAATTTGGACACGCAGGACTGCTCAGACAGCTCTGCCAACTTCCGGTAGAATTATTTTCGCGCTTTATCTATGTATACTTTCTTTTGATTTTCAGCTCAGGAACCTACCTCTTCGTGGAACTAGTCCTGTTTTGGTCGCCGCGTTTGAAATCCCATCATTTCTCAAAAAAAACCAAAACCACGGGCAGAAAAATGCTAGGAATCCTCGGAGTTATACTTGTGGGAGGGGTCTATTATATTTCGAGCTTCAAAAAAAATAACCTCATTTATCTAAGGGCCGCTTTGACCTCAAACCTGGGGGGAAACTGGAAAGAGGCCACGGCTTTATTTCAGAAGATATCGAAAGAAAACAAAAGCCTGTATCTCAACAGCAGGTATCGGCTGGGCAAAATCCATCTACACCGCTTTCATCGCTACGATCAGGCATTAAATTATTTTCAGGAAATTATCGACGAGCTGAATTCCCCCATCCGCGACGACGCCATCTACCAGTCGATTCTTTGTTTTTTGCAAAAACAAGAAACCAGCAGCTCCATAGTAAACTTTCTGGATCAATCAAGACTTGGAAGATCCTGCCTCAAGGACGAAATTGATTTTATGCTGGCTCGAAAATATGAAGACGAAAAAAAATGGGACCCGGCTCAAAAACTCTATGAAAAACTGATTCAAGAACCTGGGTATGGCCTCACTTTGGTAAGTTTTTCCAATTCGACTGAAAAGCAGGTTTTTAGGACACTGACTCTGGCCCAGGAAAAGCTAAACTCTCTGGAGGGGCTGAAATGAAACAATTGCTTGATTATCCTGATCAGGCAATGTCCTCCATCGAGAAACTCCTGCCCCTTCTCGATCAATACCAAAGCCAGAGTGTCCAGGGGGATCTGGCCTATACAACCTCTCTTTACCGCCAGATCCGCAAGCTTTTGGATCTAACCGTTTCTTACCCCTACCCTTCTTTGATTCATCTTCTGAAATACCTTTACAATGAGTTGGAAACCGCCTCCATGCAGACCGAAATCTCGCCCGAAAAACTTGAAGGAATGCAAAAGGCAATGCAAAATCTCTCAGGGGGTTTACATCAACTCTGTGACTCGGGTCATTGTGAGCTCTTCCCTGAGCCCCCTTCACCCTTGGCCTCTCAAGCACAAACCTTGAACCCTAAAAAGCTATTTGAAGCTCTCTCGCCCCATCATCCTGACGCTCAAGGATTAAGAGCCTTTGCTGAAGAATACCTGCATATTCTCACAAAAATGGAGTCTCTGGTGAGACAGTTGCGTCCCGATCCAAGTTCTAAGGGTCCATTGAATTCCATGTTGAGAATTTTACATGGAATGAAGGGCACGAGTTGCTTTTTCATTGACCTAGCCCCCAACATCTCACGGCTCTGCCATGAATTCGAAACCGTTCTCACCCTGGCCTTGGAGGGGGGGTCGCAGAACCTCTCAAGCTCAAAAATTGATTGCATCGGAAAGATTCTGCATGTCTTGGAGCTCCTGTTAGTAGAGCTCAAGGAACGCGTAGAATCCCACGAGATCAGAAGCCAACCCCTGGATCTCAGACCTGTTTTTCTGGGGCTAAAAAAGATGGCCGAAGGCGAATTTGTAGAACCGGAGTCCATCTTGAACTATAAATTAGCTCCTCCGGGAATGGACAGCTCTATTCGCGTCTCCGCAGGACGGCTAGACCACCTGACTTATGATGTCCATGGCGTTCGCCTGGCATTGGAGGAATTAAAGCGCGACCTGAACGCCTCTCCCGGTATTCTCAAGGAGATCACCCGCATCGAGCGCTCTGTTTTATCCATTCAAAATCAGGTGCTGGATTTTCGACTCTTTCCAATTGGATTGGTTTTTCAAAGATTCACTCTACAGGTTCGCGAGCTTTGTCATCGTCTCGACAAACAGGTAAACCTTAGTTTTAAGGGCACTGAAACCCGTATTGACAAAGGAGTTTGTGAAATTTTGATCGCCGCTTTAACCCATTTAATCAGCAATGCTGTGGCTCACGGCATTGAAAAGCCCGCCGAGCGTGAACTGGCTGGCAAGCCCCGTGAGGGAGCCCTGCTTTTGTCGGCCTCCTGCCGAGGAAATCATGTGGTGCTGGAGACCTCTGACGATGGTAGAGGAATCAACCCCGACAATATTCGCCAACGTGCAAAGCAGGCGGGTATTTTGCGCAGTGATCTCAGTCCCGATGAAGAACTCATGACTTATCTGACCCATCCGGGGTTTTCCACCCAGAGCGAACTTTCACAGACCATGGGCCGTGGCCTGGGTCTAGCTACAGTGCACCAGGAAATTGAGAGCCTGGGGGGACGTCTGGAGATTGAAAACTCAATTTTGCGTGGTACCACGTTTCGACTGATTATTCCCCTGAGTTTTTACACTTGCGAATCTCTGGTTCTACAGGCTGGTCATCATACCTACACCCTTCTCATGGATCAGGTTCACGCTATTTTGGAGTCGCAGCCCGATCATCTCAAAGCCTCAGCCATCCATAAAAATTTGATGTGGAAGGGCCGGAAGCTCGAAGTTTTAAGGCTGAGGTCCCCCTTTTACCAGCATGAAACTGAGGAAAACTATAGTCAAACCCTAATCGTTGAGGATACCAAAGAAAGGATATTCGCCCTTACAGTGGAAAAATGCCTCGCTCGCGAACACCTTTTGGTGCGTCCCATGAGTCACCCTTGCCTACAGGGGATTCCCTTTAGCTCATCGGCCAGTCTGCTGCCTGATGGCAACCTGAGCTGTGTGCTGGATTTGGAGAGTTATTATAATCTTGAAAAAAAACTCTCGCCGCTCAGTGATGCTCAAATCAGAAATCCACCCACAAGCAGGTTTTGCAATCCGGCGCCAGGCTTTCAAGGACGAGGACTGGTTTTTCGTGTGGGCTACACCCAGGCTGCAATCCCCATTCTTAGTCTAAAGGAAGTGCTGGAGTTTTTTCAGCCCACTCCAATTCCCAGTCCATCTGAGACAGTCCTCGGCATCGTGCATCTTCGAGGAGAGATCATTCCGGTATTGAATTTGCCTCAGATTTTAGGGGAACAAAATGAAGAACCAGGCCCTGAAACCTGTATTTTAATTACCTCATCCATGGGGTTTCTGAGCGGGTTACTGGTCCATGGTCTAAGAGGCATCCTTGCCATGGAAACGATTAAGACCAATTCTTCACAGGACTCAGGGGGTGCTATTTCAGGCCGCTTCAAAGCCGGAGGGGTCCAGGGAATTACCCTGGATCCCGGCCAAATACTGAGAGATTCCCTCAAGAAAATTCATGACAGCCTACAAGAAAGGGGAAAAAATGCGAACTAGATCCATACAGACCCGCCTTGTCTCCCTTCTCTTTCTTAGCCTCTGTCTGGTGGGCATTAGCTTACTGAGTTTCTTCGAGATGCGTCTCTACAATAGCGAACTCTCCAATAAGAAGAAAATCTGCCAGCTTATTGCCCTTCAGGAGCAAAAAGCATTAACGCATGAAGTGGTCGGAATCTCCAAAGCCTTTTCAAGCCTGAGTGACCTTGGGCCAACTCTGGTCAGGTCAGCTCATGACGGAAACTTTGCCCGCGTAAGGGATCTTCTGGGTCGCTTTGAAACTAGAAACGGAGTGCATGCCGTAGGCTTGATTCTAAAAAACTCAAGGATTCTCTCCGGTGGAAAATCCTGGGTCATCTTTAAAAAACTAGCCCAAAAAATCTCTTCCTCCAGGTCCACAACCCGCTTTTGGTGGGCAGAGACAAAAACTTTTGTATTCTCACGACCCCTGAAGATCCGCGGTGGCTTCAGGGGCCATCTTGTGGCCCTGATGGAATTTGAACCCATCCAAAAGCGCCTGAAATCCTATCACCAACAACTGCGTGATCATGGCTTTAAGACTTGTTCTGTTTTTCTCAGGGGTGAGGAGTTTTTCACCGGAGAGAATCTGTCGTTTGGACATTTTGACATGATTCGACCTCTATCGCGTGAGGTGGGATTTGAAAGGATGGGGGGGCATTACCTATCCATGCTGGGTATCAACCTGCCCGGGGGACAAAAGGCTTATCTGGGCAGCCTTATTCCCCAATACGAAATCCTGAGCGAGGTCTACCAGACCGGATTCATCGCCCTGCTGGCAACCCTGGTGATTCTTTCCACTCTCATCATTTTCATCTCGCATCGAACCCGCGATGTTCTAAACTCCCTCGATGAGGGCTCGCTGGCCCTCAGTCACGGAGTAAAAAACCTGCAGGACCTCTCTGGACAAGCTCATCTTCAGCAACAGGGGTTGATCACTGTGCTCAGCGACCGGCTCATTTCCCTGGAAGCACCTGCAACCCTTATGGATGAAGTGGTTAGCGCCAGCAAAATCACTTTCCAAAAAACCACGGAGTTCCAAAAACTGATCCTTTCTTCGGGAGACGACTCAAAGCAGGGGCTTGAAATCCTGCAAGGCTTGATGCAACGCTCAGAAAAATTAGGCCTCTTAGAGGAGGCCATGCGAGAGATCATGGCTAAAATGAAGGAGCTTTCCAATAAGATTGATATTGTCGCTATCAATGCTTCCATCGAGGCGGCACGCGCCGGTGAAAAAGGGCGCGACTTCGCGGAGGTGGCCGATGAAATTGCCCGCCTGGCTCAAAACTCCCTTGAACAAAGTGAACAACTCGAGATCTGCATCCAAGACTCCCTTGTAATTTTCAAAGCAAATACAGAAGACTCACGCCAAGCTGAAACTTGCCTTTCTAGTTTAAGTGAGGACATGCAGACTTGCTCTAAGGAGTTTGGTGATGTGGCTGAAGAAAGCCGTCAGCAGTCAGAAAGAGTTTTTCACCTCAACCGCGAACTCATGACCATCGGGCATGATATCAGTCGAGCCCGTCAAATGGTCGAGATCTCAGCTCATAAGAACCAGGAGGTTCTCAAGGAAGCTGAGCAATTGATTGAGAAATCCAGGAGTCTCAATCAAAGACTCGCCCCCGCAAAAAAACTGACCTAGGCTCTGGGGCATCGACGGCCCTTGGAGTCTAACAGGATCGTTACCGGACCATCATTAACCAAGGAGACATTCATCATAGCCCCAAAAACGCCGGACGCAACGTTTAGGCCCTCAGCCTTGAAGGCTTGAATCGCTTTTTCATAGTAATCCTGAGCCTTGCCAGGCTCACCCGCCAAGCCAAAGGAGGGGCGATTTCCTTTACGCGTATCCGCGAGTAGAGTAAATTGAGAAACCAGAAGCACACTGCCGCCCACCTGCTTGAGACTGAGATTCATGCGCCCTTGCTCATCCGAGAAAATTCTCAGTTTTGAAGCTTTCATGACCAGATAGTCCAGGTCTGCGGCCTCATCATCCTGTTCAACCCCTAGAAAGACCAAAAATCCCCGGCCAATTTGCCCGACAATCTGTGAGTCGACCTCGACTCCGGCCTGAGAAACGCGTTGAACAACAGCTTTCATGAGACCTGAGGAAAGTTCAGACGGGTCTGAAATCCCTTGCCCGCTTTACCGCGCACCGAGATCCTGGCACCATGAGCTTCTAGTATTTTTTTAGCGACCGCCAAACCCAGACCCAGGCGTCCTCTTTTTGTGAAGCCAACCTCAAGAGCCTCATCGCCAATTTGGCCTTCAAGTCCCCCGGCATTGTCATAAATGATGAATTCCAACAACGAGCCCTTTGAGCCCCCAGAAACCATCTGACTCTTGATTTTGAGATCCCCACCTTGTGCCAGAGCTTCCAAATGATTCTCAAGAATGAGAATAAAGGCAGTGCGAAGCAAAGACCAGTCCGCGGCAAAAATAAACCCTTCAGCCTTCATTCTCTTGGAACAACGAATTTTCTTTATATCCAAGACCAATTCAAGCCGTAAGGAGAGAGAAGAGACAATCCCCGGCAGTTTTTGATAAACGTCTTTGACGAAGGCTTCAACTAGGGGGATTTTCTTATTCACCGGCTCAATCGTTCCCTGATATAAACGAATCAACTCCAGGCAGGATTCCAGTTTCTGAAAACTTGCCTCAACCTGAGAGCGTGTTTGCGGGTTGAGGCTGTCCCTGCTTTCCCTGAGAGTCCCGAGAACGCCCTCCAGAATCGGCCCGACATCCACAGCCGTGGTGGACTCCTCTTTGACAGACTTGCCAAAAGATTGAATCTCCTCCAATAATTTTCCAAAAAGCCCGGAGCCCAGACCCGTCACGCTGGGACTGGCCCCTTCAAGTTCAGCATAATCCACGCCCTGGGCTTCGGCTTCAATATGGTTGATATCATCGCTAGAGGCTCCAAGTTTACCCCGGGCTCCCGGGACGTATTTACCCTGCTTCCTGCGCGCTAAAAGCTCCTTGGGAGAAAGCTTCCAGGAGCCTGATCGAATCAGGATCTCTGAAATCAGTTCCTCATCACCCTCGCTAGAAGCAAAGCGCTCCTCGTTCACCGTTAGACGATCCACTTCTTCAAGAGAAGACAGACCTTGAACCGCTCGAATCAACGCTGAATCACGTAAAGACATCATCCCTTCAGTGCGAGCGGCTTTGGTCAACTCAGGCACACTCAGTTCCTGGTTGATGCCTACAGCAACATTCTCGCTCATGCGCAAAACCTCGTGGATACCAATACGACCTCGATAACCAATATCCAGACATTCTTCACAGCCTCCAGGCTGATAGAGTCGCAAACCTTCAAGAGCATAATCGCGAGCCCCGTGAAACTCCATAAGCCGCTCATGGATTCCAGCGGCCTTGAGTTCTCGCTGTGAAAATTTCTGGACCACCTTACATTTCTCGCAGAGTCTACGCATCAATCTCTGCGCTAAAATCACGCGGATGGCTGAGGTAATCAAAAACCGATCAATGCCCATATTTAGCAGCCGCCCCACAGATTCCACAGCCGAGTTCGTGTGTAAGGTAGACAGGACGAGATGGCCGGTCAACGCCGCCTTTAGAGCGATTTCCGCCGTTTCCATATCGCGAATTTCACCAATGAGAATGACATCGGGATCCTGGCGCAAAAAAGCCTTGAGCACCTTGGCAAAATTCATCCCGATTTCGGAGATGCATGCCGTCTGGGCAATCCCCGGCAAATCATATTCGACAGGATCTTCGGCGGTTTGAATATTGACCGAGGGCTTGTTGAGGGTTACCAACGATGAGTAAAGGGTGGTCGTCTTACCCGAGCCCGTCGGCCCAGTCACCAGGATAATACCGTTGGGAGCTGACAACCCTTCTTGCAAAGCGCTGAGATTTTCTGGGTCCAGCCCCAGCGAGTTCAGCCGCAAACGACTTCCGCTCTGATCCAGAATACGCATGACAATCTTTTCCCCCCAGGATGTGGGGCAAGTAGAAACACGAACATCAATGATCTTACCCTTGAGCGACATCCTGAACTTTCCCTCCTGAGGTTGTCGCACCTCTGAAATATCAAGTCCCGCCATGACCTTGATGCGTGAGGCAATGGGCATAGCCACGGTGGCTGGAAATGGCCCGGCCCCTTTACGTAGCATGCCATCGATTCGATAGCGCATCACCAACTGATACTCAAACGGCTCAATATGAATATCTGATGCCCCCTGGATCACGGCTTGACTCACAACTTTATTCATTAACGAGCGAATGGGGGCGGAGTCCTCATCAAAATCCTCATCGAGCATAGCATCGAGGTTTTTATCATCTTCATCCTCAATCATTTCAATCAGGTTTTCTGTCTGTGCCCCCTCCCCATAATGAGCCTCGTAACTATTGCTAAAATCCTTCTCAGAGACAATCATGGGCACAATATTGAATCCGGTGGATTTCTGAATGTCATCAATAACCAGGATATTCTGCGGGTCTACCATGGCTAGATACAGGTTTTCATCCTCAAGCTTTACGGGCATCACCTGATGGCGCTGAGCCAGCTTGGCTTGAACATACTCAAGGACAAGAGGGTCCGGTGGGGTTTTGGCCAGCTTGATATAAGGAATCATCAACTGCTCGCCTACGGACTGGGCCAATTCATCTTCGGTTACGATTCCAAGCTGGACCAATGCCTCGCCAATGCGTACACCATGGGCCACCGCAAATTCCAAAGCGCCGGCTAGCTGTTCTTCGGTCAAAACTCCAGCCTGCATCAAAATATCCCCAAGGCGCCTTTTACGGCCTGAGCGCATTTTATTGATTTTCTTGACCGCCGCCTGATCCTCAAGGGCAATCCTTAACTGGGCCGGAGAAACAAAACCAAGCTCCAAAAGAGCAACCCCCAGAGGAGTGCTTTGACCCTGGGCCGCATGCAGCCCTTCCTCCAACTGCTCAGTACTGATAAAATCCTTCTCCCTCAGGATCTCCCCCAGGGGAATCTCACGATTCTCAAGCTGTTTTACAAGATGCCTGTCCAGTTCCAGATCGGCCACGATACTCCAGGTATAACAAATTTTTCCGTGCTCAACTGAGGCTAGTTTATCAGATCCACCCAGTCCTTGAAAATTGACTCTTCTTTTACCTTTTTCAGCTTTCCCCATTCTTTAGCCCCCTAAACGCCATTTATAACCAGCTATCCTCTTGCATCGCATTTTCATGAAACATCGATAAAATATGGCGCTAGGGTTGCCAACCTTGTCATCTTATGTTTCAATAGCTCGGTTAACGACTTCACGTAACTAGAAAGGATAGCGAAATGGCTAAACTTAAAACTTTAAAAGAGGTCAGTAAGGCCACCGGGGTGGGCCTGAGCACCATCCGAAAATACATCAATGAGTTTGCTGGACTGGTCCCTGTGGAAAAGGGTCAGCGCAATGCTCTCATGTTTGACGCTAATGCCATCAAGGCTCTCAAGATTATTCGCGAGGGTTATCAGGCCAAGCGAACTCGCGAGTTCATCGTCGAGAAGCTTCAGGCTGTTGGAGGAAAGTCAATCGTAGCTAAGAAGGGACCGGCCGCTGGCCTAGCATCCCAAGAGACCATCCTCAAGGGTTATGAAGATCAGCAAGCCGATCAGGGCTTCTGGTAGATCATTCCCAGTTTAGGTAAGGGAACTCACCCTACGGTGGGTTCCATTTTTTATGCCTTGGCTGTCTGGCCTCTATGGCTGATGAGAAAACGATTGATAGCTTGGCTCCATTGAAAGTTGCAATCTACGAATCTGGCAGGCCCAAAAGAGAGCATCGTAGCGATCAATACCACCGAAATCAAACCTAAATAAACATAGGCGGTCAAAATCATGCCCAGGAATACATTCATATCCTGGTTATCGGCAACCCGTCGCAGGTTTTTAGGTTAGATTCAAAATCTGATGATAGCGCTCCCTGTCATTTCCTTGCGAAAAGATGCGGGCATTACGAGAGCATGCCAGGTTGACGGCCTGGCGCAATATAGCTTTTGAGGCTTGGCGGGCTTGAATCTGATCCTGAAGCCAGAACCAATCAATAAATTCCTGAATCCAATCCGCCTTATCTGAATTCTCATGCAGATAGACCTCCAGAAACTCCGGCAATAAATACGCCAGAGTCTGTGCATGTCCCCAGCCCATACTGGGCCCAAGGCTATGGGACAGGACATGAATGGGCCAATGCAGCCTCTGTAGGGGATAGAAGCCACTAAAAAGGTAAGCTGATAAAAAGAAAAGCAAAGTGCCATCTTTGCCTTCAAGGCTACGCCTGAAATCCTGCCACCATCCGCAAAGGCTCTGGTAATAAAGGGAGTCTGACCTTGATATTGAGATAAAAGCTTCTAGAAAATGCGTGAAACAATCAATACTCGACAGTTGCCATCTGGGCTCCGACAAACTGCTAAGAACACGCGGATCGATCCAAATTCTATCGGGACAGAGGGCTTCGCCAAAGCAGGGTAGTTTGTAGCCATCCTTGGTCACTAGAGCCGATTTGGAACAAAAGGCACCGGATGAGTAATTCGTCGGAAAGCTGAAAAACCCAATTTTTCTTTGCGCTCTGGGAACGTGATGCTCGCCGTTGTAGAAAAGACGAGCCAAATCCAGGGGTGCCTGCACATCAAGAGACGCAGCTGCGGCCAGGTCTTGAACAGAGCCGCCTCCCACTGCCACAATGGCACGCTGGTCCTTTCTTTGATCTAATAATCTGACCAGCTCATCCCAGTTTGGCTCGCCCGAAGCATGCCAGAACTCAAAATCCTTGCCCAACTCACCCCCCAAGGTCTTCCAGGTTTCCATACGCCCTGAATCAGCAAGCCAACCCCCGTGAACTATGATCGTTTTTCTAGGGAGTTGGCACAATGGGCCCCGTAAACCGCCAGGGCCTGTCCAGGAAGACAACGAAATCCTTGATAAGGAACCGATAGAATACATAGAGATTCATCCCTTACATGTTGCGGAGTGGTTGAAGAGGCTATTGCAGGAGTATAATAAACAGCATGGCAATGCAGCAAACTGATTTAATCTGGCTTAAAACCATTGAATGCCCTCTCTGTTATGAAGAATTTCAAACCGAGAATGTCTGGCAGAAAAAAGTTACGGTCTTGGAAGAGTACCCGGATTTGGGGAAAAAGTACCAGGGCACTAACCCCCTATTTTACTCGGTCTGGGTCTGCCCCAACTGCTATTACGCGGATTTTCGCGGCGATGACTTTGGCAATACCGGCAAAATTGTAGACGAGGAATTTGAGGACGATTTTGAAATTTTTGAAATGGTTTCGCAAAAAGCAGATTTTCGTAAACCCAGAAATTTTAATCTTGCCATTACCAGCTATAGACTAGCAATTCTTTGCGCCAAGCATAAAAAATCATCCCTGGCGCGCGTGGGGACCTTTAATCTGCGTCTGGCCTGGCTATATCGATCCTTGAAGAAAGCAGAACTTGAGAAAAAATATATCCGCTACACCTTGGATAATTATATGAACGCTTTCACTCAAGAAGATGAGCCTGATTTTGGAAGCCTCTCCCAGGGGGGAACAACCTATCTCATTGCCGAACTCAATCGACAGGTTGGAAACTTCAAGGACGCCGTGAATTTCTTTCAAAAGGTTGTCAACGACAAAGAGATGGGTACGGAGCCAAAATACGTACGTCTCGCCCGTTTCGGCTGGGAAAGCCTTAAGGACAATGCCACGCCCAATACAGAAGAAACGGATAAGGGCAACGCAGAGTCGCAGTAGTTTCAGTATAATTAAAGCTGAACATGGCTTAGGTTCTCAATCATGGAAGACGAAGAAATTTTAGACCTGCAGGAGCGGCTTGAAGTTCTGGCTTCAGAGATCCAGATCACGGTTCAGGACGGGTTAAAATTTATCGCGCTTCTTGAAGAATACCAGGGCAAGTTTTCTAAAATTCAAACCTGTCTTCTAAATCTTAAAGAGCGCATCAATACGGGAGAATACAGCACCGAACTCGAAGAAGATTTGCAGCGCAACCTCAGTGCCATGGCTCAATTGAGCGGCCCCCCTATTCGCAAATTTATTCGAAATCGCTTTGAGCTATTTAAGAATTTTGAGAAATCCGCTCGACTTGAAAGTGAAGCCATCGCCTGGAAGGCTTTTAAGTCCAAGCTCACTGAGTTCAGCGACTTCGTTCAATAGCCCGGTCCCTACGGACCAGAGTCAGAAGTTTTTACGATCCCATACAAATGAGGACTGGAAAATTGGGCTTTTGTTTAAGAATTTAAACTTGGGGATTTCAAGCCTTCGAAGATTTTCTGATTCGACGATAGGCTTACTAAGTCCCTTCATTTTGAATTCTGAGGATACCTTGTATGACGGCCCGATGGTTTGCAATATTTTGTCTAGTCTGCACATCAATTGAAGCTCATCTAACCACGCATACAGGTCTTAGTTTCGATCGCTATCAGGCCGTGTATGAGCAGGCCGTAAGTGCATACCAGCAAAGCCGCTACTCCCAGGCCATCAACCTTTATCAGTCCTTGATTCCTCTGAAATTGGACGCGGCGGATAACTACTATAATCTGGGTCTGGCCCTTTTGGAGTCGGGCAGTCTTAGCGACTCTCAGGAGGCCTTCTCCGAGACACTGCTCTATAATCACCAGGACTACGAGGCTTCAATTCAGCTAGCAATTGCCTATAAAAAACAAAGCCTCCCCAATGAGGCTCTCAACTCCTATAAAGCCGCCTTGGAGATCAACCCAGATCTATTTGAAGTGCATTATGACCTGGCTCTTGTCTATTCTGAGCTTCGTAAAAATAAACAGGCTCACTATCATTTTGAGCGATCCATCACCTTAAATGATCAACTCTATGAAGCCTTCAATGATTGGGGCATCCTTCATGACTCTGAGGGACAATCAGAAAAAGCCCGCTCCTGTTACCAGTCTTCACTGAAAATCAAGCCCGACTTTTTTTTCGCCCTCTATAATTTGGGTCTGTCTTTTAAAAATTCAAAAGAAAGCGAACAGGCCATTTATTATTATCAAAAGGCGCGCCTGCTTCAGCCAAAACACACGGAAACTCTCATCAGCCTCGGCAATCTCTATAATCACTCCCAAGCCTATGAGCAAGCCATTAAAACCTCTCACGAGGCTCTTGAGCAGGAACCCACCTCGATTCACGCTCTCTATAATCTAGCCAATGCCTATTTTGGAAAATCTGAACTAGCCCAGGCGAAAAAGCTCTATGAATCCATTTTAAACATCGATGGTGAGATCCCAGAGGTTTTTAATAACCTGGGTATTATCTGTTTGGAGTTGGACCTTTTGGATGACGCCTTATCTCATTATAAAAAGGCCTTATACCTGAGGTCTGAGTACCCATCTGCCCTCAGTAATATGGGCTGGATTTACTATCTCAAGGGCAAGCTTCCCCTGGCCGTCTCAACTACGAAAAAGGCCTATTCCATCAATCCTCATGACCCCGTAGCCAATTATAATTTGGGGCTCTACTACCTGAGACTTCAGCAACCTGAAGAAGCCCGCAAACATTATCAACAGGCCGCAACCATTTCCCCGGCCGATCCCTATGCCTTGCGCGATATTCAAGACGCCATGGGATCCGATCCAGAAAATCAGCACTATAAAGAAGTGATTCAGACTTTTTTTAAAGAATAGTGGTCACCCTAAAGCGGATTTTCTAAAAGCTCAGTTAAAGCCACTGTGGTTTCTTCACGGGTAGTCAAATTTTTCACGCGAACCGTTCCGGCCTCACGTTCTTGAGAACCTGCGAGAATGACTCTTTGCGCTTTTAGTTTGTCCGCTTTTTGAAACATTTTGGTGGGTTTTTGAGGGGGATAGTGCATCTGTACACGATGCCCCTGCGAGCGCAGGCTTGAGAGAAGGGCCAGGAGATAAGGGACTTCCTCTGGGGAAAAGGCCAGGAGATAATAATCGAGTCTGGGACTAAGCACTGGCAGTTTCCCTGTATCACGTAAGAGCTCCTGGATCACAACATCTCCAAATCCAAATCCCACGGCAGCCATGGTAATCGAGCCCTTTGCACGTGGCCCCAGGTCTCCATCCGCCAGAGTCTGAATCAGGTGATCATAGCGTCCACCCCCGGCAATAGCCCTCAAAGAGCCCCCCGCATCAAAAAATTCAAAGACTGTTCCTGTGTAATAAGCCAGGCCGCGTACAATGGAGAGATCAAACTGAAGATAGTCTCCAAAGCCACAGGCTTCCAGAAGCTCGAAAAGCTCACGAATTTGTCCATACCCCTCAGTCGGCGCCCCCAGGTCCTGTATTTTCTTAGAGATCTCCTCGATGTTTTTTACCTGCACCAGAGTCAGGATTTCACGTGCCAATTCTGAGCTCACACCCAGTTCTTCAATGGATTGAAGCATCACCTCTTCAGGAAGCTTACCCAGCTTATCAATTCTCAAAAATATGCTTAGAATTTTTTCCTGGGAAATGCCCAATCCTTGCAAAAGATCCGAAAATAATTGGCGGTTGGAAATTCTTAGACGCACTTCCTTGAAGGAAAGGCCCATGGCCTCCAGAGCATGAATCGCGGTGGTTAAAATTTCGGCCTCGGCAAACATGGAAGCTTCACCCAAATAATCCAAATTCCACTGAAAATGCTCTCTACGGCGACCGCGAGTCATACGCTCATAACGAAAACACTGGGGCAAGGACGCCCATTTCAATGTAGAGGGCAATTCTTTGAAACGTGCAATAACCATGCGCGCGATGGAAGGTGTCATTTCGGGCCGTAGAGCCAGAGCACGACCTGACTTATCCTCAAATCCGTAAATCTGGTCCGTAATCTCCTCACCGGCTTTGCGGGTGTAGAGCTCCTCGTGCTCAAGAATAGGGCTGTCTACAAACTCAAACCCAGAATTCAGGGACGCTGTTTTAAAAATTTCAAATAGCCATTCGCGAGTCCGATATTCGTCGGGATAGAAATCCCGCATTCCCTTTACTGCCTGGATCATAATTTCACCCTTTAACTT
This sequence comes from uncultured bacterium, assembly GCA_964600955.1. Taxonomy (GTDB): domain Bacteria; phylum Muiribacteriota; class UBA6191; order UBA6191; family UBA6191; genus CAZRLV01. The sequence continues at coordinate 6,219 of CAZRLV010000006.1, read as the reverse complement.
GCGATCTGCTCAAGTTCAGCCGATCCAACTTCAAAGATTGAAACCGGGACTGACTTGCCTTTAACGACCGTTTTTTGCAAAAATTCATGCTTTACTTTGGATTGCATGGCATCGAGCGTAAACTCGGTAAATAGAATATGACTGTCACGGCCCTCTTTGGAAAGAGATTCGACCCGGGCCGCCAGATTCACCGCATCTCCGAGAACGGTCCGCGACACCTGATTTAATGCTCCAACATTTCCCACCACGGCCACACCCGTGTTGATGCCAAAGCCCACGTGAAACTCAGGCATATTCTGGTCGCGCATTTCCTTGCGAATCGATGCGAGCCCGGCTTGCATAGCAATGGCTGCCCGCATGGCGGCATCGGCCCCGTTATAATTCTCTTCGTGCTCAAAAACGGCCATGATGCAATCTCCGATCAATTTGTCGAGAAACCCGCCCTGAGCCGTAATACAGGGAATCTGACGCTGAAAATAGTAATTCAAGGCGCGAATAATCGTAGCTGGGTCAGCGGTTTCACTGATGGTTGTAAAAGATCGAATATCACTAAACAAAACCGTGATTAGCTTTTTTTCACCGCCGTATTCCAGCTCTTTGTCGCCGTCACTAATGGCCTCCACCTCCTTCAAAGCCATCCCCGAAAGGAATTTCGTCATGGTTTCCTTTTGCCGCAATCCGCTAACCATGCCATTAAAAGTCTGGGAAAGAGCCTCCAATTCATCACCGGAATTGATCTCAACCTTGACATCAAGATCCCCTTCCCCCACACGATAAAAAGCTTTGGAAAGATCCTGGATGGGCTCTACAATATTATTGGAGGTAATAAAGCTGATCAAGATCGCCAGCAAAAGGACCAGGCCAATGACGCTCCCGGAGATAATCAGGAGCTTCCTACGATTCTCCAAAAACCCTCTTAGTGATTTCATGATCACTAAACTAGCCACTTGTTTCGCGTCTGAAGAGTGCAGGGTATAATGGATGGACAATTGATCTGCAAAGGTAAAAATTTCATCCTTTTCTCCAGGAAGATAACGGGCCAGATCCAGGGCCTCAAACTCATTCAAAGACGAAGCGAAAACCCTTTCCTGATCTAAAAAACTGATATTAGCCCCGGTCACCCGGGTTAGTTCTCCGATGGTTTCCTGATTCAGGCGACTTCCCAGAACAATGATGCCCAGAAAATTGTCCATGGCATCGTAAAGGGCTGAAGATACAATCTTGTAAAGTGAGCCCCGATACACCAAAAAATCTTCAAAAACCTCGGCGTCTCCCCAATTCAGTTTCAACTGCTCGGGTAGATCCTCATCCACATGCACGCGCAAATAATTAGCCTTACCAATCCGCTCCTTTTCAGCCGCAGACCAGGTAAGAAAGCCCTTTACATTGGAGGCCAGGCCTAATAAAGGATGACCTGCATCATCGGCAATAAAAACCAGATCTGCCCCGCTGACCTCGTATTCGGTCATCAGGCTATCTTTAAGGGTTGGTAGGTCATTAAGGGCCACTTGGATTGCTGAGAGAAAGCGCGGTGAATTCTGAATACTGCCAAGAACCGACTTCAGTCGCGATAGCTGCAGTTCACTCACTTTTTCATAGGTGTCGCGAGCCACGCGCAGGTTTTCTCTGAGAGTTTGACGCGTCTCTTTCTGGTAGAAATAGAAAAAATAGGTCAGAGTAATCAACATGGCAAGAAGTAGCACACCCACACTGCCGGCCATCACCTTGTATTTGAGCTTGACACCCCGCACGGGCGCCTGGGTCATAGGCTCTAAGCCAGAATTTTCAGAAACTGTCGTGGACATGAAGGGTGCTAGTAGCCGCTGGAATATCCACGCTTCGATTGTTTGCGCTTGCGCTTTTTGCGACGGCGCTTTTTCTTAACCTCTTCAGCCGGAATCAACCAATCCAGAGAATTCACTCCTTCTTTAAGATTCATGGTTTTCGTCAATGTCTTTTTCAGGTCGGCGGCCCAGAGTTGAACCGTGTGCTCACCCACAACCAAGTCCTTCAAAGAAAAATTTCCAGCAGCCGAAGTCTTGGAGAAAAACGGAGTGTCTACAATAAGTATATAGGCTGACATCCAGGGGTGAATGCTACAGCCAATGGGGTAGATCCCGGCCTGTTCAAAAATTACGGGTTTGCCCTTGCCCTTGTAATTGCCAAGATCCAGCTTTTTGATTTTATTGAATGAGAAAATATTGTGAAAAATAGGGTCTTCATTTGGGAAGTAAACCTTTGTGTTTGTAGGAGCAACCATCACCCTGGGTATGAGTTCCTTGCCACGTTGGACCATAGATTCAAGTCTGAGGCTTCTGCGGGGTTTATGACCTGGAATCTGCACCCATAAAACGGCGTTCCCCACGGGCTTTGAAGAAGATTCATAGCGAACAACCCCAAAAAGGCTGACACCGGCTTGAAGCTCTCCCACCCCAAGAGTTAAAACGCTGACCCAAAACACTCTAATCCATTGATCCATTTTTCCTCCCCGGTACCGCGATACGGTCTGAGTTTATCAGTCCTGAAACTTAAAGTGTTAGTTTTTCACGGTTTCTTACAGTTTGAGACGGATTCGATCCATAGCCGTTCCCCTTAAAAGCCTCAAACCCAGAAAATTAAGCTCAAAGCGCACATTGTTTTCAAGATCTCTGGCGACACCGTCTGCGGACAAAAGCACCCATCCGCCGCCATAGATTCTCAAAGAGTCTTCACGATCCGCTTCCAACTCCCGCAATTGGTATTTCACCTTCAGTAGGGGCTCAAATTCATGAATTTCAATCCCCTGAGGATAAAATCGCATCTCCAGTTGAATGCGGTCGCGACTCAAACCCGGATGCTGGCCCAAAAAAACTGTTTTCGAACCGCTGGGGTCCTCAAACTCGTCATTGGGGACCCGGTAAAGAAGTCTCGCCATATTCTCAAGACCCACGGGATAGGAGATGGATTTCGGGGTAAAGCCAATACACTCGCCCCGATTCGATAGAGCCAGCTCACCCCAACCCTGGGACCCGCCCTGGGGTGATTTCCATTTTCCCTTCAGCACCCCCATGTAGCGCCCCGTCCTCCAAGTCATTCTCTTAAGCTCAACCTGACTGGCGCTCGTGCGAGTATAGCCCCCAAAGAAAAAAAGAATCTTACCCACCCTCAGTTTCGAGTTTCCAAGATAAGTATAGGTTCGTTCAGGCCGCAGATAAAGATGTACAAAAGGTGTCTCAAGCATGCACAAATAATTTTTCAGGGCAAAGACTGATAAATCTGCCTGGGATAACAACCTTTGACCCTCATCCCAAACAGATCCGAAAACGGGAACTTCGCGGCGGCCCTGGGAAATCAGAGACTGAAGACGGGTTTGAAGCTGTAAATCCTGCTTTGAATCCAGCATTTTTTTTAGCTTTCCCAACTTCTCATAAAAGCTTTTTCGACCCGGCTTTGCCGCAACCGGTGCCTGAGCCAGTTTCTTCAGTGTCTGACGGGTAACCCAGGCATGCCCCTGGTGTGCACCCTGTCTATTGGCGCGCAACCATTTGGAAATCTGCGGTTGAACCTGGGCACTGAAGCTCTCCCACACTTGATGACAGCGGCTACAACTCGGTAACGAGTTTGTAAAACTGACGGGAACAAGGGTCAAAAACCAGAGTCGTAGACAAAGCTGTGCCCATGCTGAAAATTTAGGGAAGGCAAGTATGCAAGGCATGACTTTGATTTAGCATAAACGAGCCAAAATCACCAGCGATTCACCCGGGCTTATATGGCCTCCTTTTTCTGGTCTTGGTCTGTAATACAAAAGCTGAGGTTGAGCGGGGCCTCATTTGTGCAGAAATGGCAAAAAAACTACTCTCAGACCATCCCTACCCCATTGGGGGCAACTTTATCACCCATGAGTTAAGCCCTGAGCATAAGGGTGCCAAACGCCTGCAAAAAGCTGCTCGCAGTCTTTTTGCCCCAAAGCATGTGGAACCGACCCCGCATACCCACTCTCAGCCCTATTCCTGGAAAAAAGCACTCTCGGCCTATGCGGCTCACTCCAAAGAAAATTTCGCGGCTCAGTGGGAGCAAAGTGCTGCCTTTACTCAAAAAAACGGGGCCTTGAATCTCGACTTTGAAGTGAATCATTCCCTGAGGGTACTCTCTGAACTTACCCCGCTACAGGCAAAGGTTGAAACTCTATACTTTTCAGGAGACTGTACTCCTACACTGACTCACCTCCAGTATCTGCAATCAAAGGCCGTCCTGGCTATAAATGGCGGGGACAGCTTCCTCGATGAGCAACATCCAAGCCTGACTTATGTACATCCCCTGACCCGCTATGTAGGGGGCTTGGGCCAAATCTATTCCTCCAATACGAATGAAAATCTATACACTCATCTCTGGACGCGCCAATTCTGGGGTTTTCGGCGTGTGATCAAAATCTTCAAAAGAACAGACAGACCCCTGCGCCTCAAACCCATCAACCTCTACTACCATTTTTATGCCCTGGAAAAACGATCTTCTTACAGCTCCCTGGAAAGCATTTATGACTATGTGGATCAACAAGCTTTGATCTCACATTCATCCAATCTTCTGACTATATCCGCATTGTTAGAAACTTCTTTGATCTGGAGATTCAACGCCTGGGGCCCCTGAAATTTAGAATTCGTAACGCCCGCTTTCTCAATGACTTCAGGTGGCCCGGCAAGGTCAGGGTCCAGGGTGAAAACCTGGCGGCAGTGCATTACGACCCCGAACAAGATCTAAGCTATATTCATCTAGGACCCAGCCATAGTGCCACCCTAAGTCTCAGTCCTGGAGGGCAATGAGGCTTGTCGCTCTAATCCTGGGTCTCTTGTCCGCCCTCTCCCTGGAGAAACTCAGCCCCCAGAACACACTGGCCCTAAAAACCCTGGGAAACCTTTATACCTGGAAGGGAAAACCCAACCGGGCTTTTGCCTATTACGAAGCCTATTCTCAAACCCAGAGTGATGATGCGCTACCATCTCGCTTCGCATTACCTGAAAGTCGGCGCCACTCGTCGGGCCAAACCCCATTTTGAATTTGTTGTAAATAACCTTAAGCCAGGCAATGTTCAGGAAAGAAAACTCCTGGCCTTGGTCACTCTCCACCTGGGCCGCAATCACCAGGCCGTTAAGCTACTACGCAAACTTGGCTTTGAGCCTGAGTCCGGGGCTCACGAGCTTAGAGACTATCTGGCACTGCTCGTTCAAATGTCAGCGCTCAGAAAATCGAGGTTTTGTGGCTAATTTTGCGCCCCGTCCTCTTGATGAGATTCTGAGCGACTACCTGCCTGAAGTTTAAAGATCCAAAGTCACTTGCACCGGGCAATGATCCGAGCCCATAACCTGGGTCAAGATCGAGGCTTCTTTCAGGTTTTCTAGTAGCTGAGTATTTACGAAATGGTAATCGATGCGCCAACCCACGTTTTTGGCTCGGCAATTGAAGCGATAGGTCCACCAGGAATAGCATGCTGTTTCGGGGTGCAGTGATCTAAAACAATCTACAAAACCCGCCTCGATAAAACGATCAATCCAGGCACGCTCTATGGGTAAAAACCCTGAATTTTTCTCATTGGATTTGGGGTTTTTCAAATCAATCTCGCGATGCGCTGTATTATAGTCACCGCAAATAAGAATTTTTCGCCCCGCATAAGCCTTGACTTCCTCTAAAAGCTGATCACAAAAAGCCAGCTTATAGTTAAGGCGCTCGTCTCCAGAGGTTCCGTTTGGAAAATAGAGATTAAAGAGTACGAAGTCCTCAAAATCAGCGATCTGGATGCGACCCTCAGAATTGAAGCGCTCATCTGCAAAGCAAGTCTTGATCGAAAGCGGCTTTAAGCGTGTATACATTCCCACACCACTATAGCCCTTTTTTTGAGCCGACTCAAAATACCCATGATAGCCAGGGGGGGCCAGCATGGCCTCGCTCAAATTTGATTCAAGAGCTTTGATTTCCTGCACACAAAGAATATCAGCCTCAGATTCTTGCAAAAAATCCAAAAACCCCTTTTTCTCCACCGCCCGCAACCCATTCACATTCCAAGAAATAATTTTCAAAATACCGCCTTTTTAAAAGGTGCCCGTAATCCTATTCCAAACCCCAAAACCCCTGCGTCATCCTCTGGCTTGGCCAGGAGATCCATCTTAAACTAAGAATCCAGGAGACAGAAGCCAGAATTCAGAATGAAGATAAAGATTTCTTCGACCTTTTGTATGGATCCCCCGATCA